>DATNMT010000151.1:0-2401 GCA_035602495.1 Bradyrhizobium sp. | reverse complement strand
TTTCATTGAACTGGACGGCATCGCGCTGCGCTACGAGCTCAGCGGCACGGGCGACCGCACTTTGGTGCTGGTGCACGAAATGGGCGGCTCGCTGGAAAGCTTTGACGAGGTCGCGCCCCGCTTCGCGCCATCGCGCCGCGTCCTGCGCTACGACACCCGCGGCGCTGGATTGGCGCAGAAGGTGCGCGGCGTGCTCGGCATCGACACCATGGCCGACGATATCGCAGGCCTGCTCGACGCGCTCGGGATCGAAGGCAAGGTGGCGCTGGCCGGCATCGCGGTCGGCGGCGCGATCGCGCTGCATTTCGCCGCGCGCTATCCCGACCGCGCCGGCGCGGTCGCGGTCGGCAGTCCCGCGACCGGCATTGCGCCGGAGCGCCGCGCCAGGGCGCTGGAACGCGTCGCGTCCATCGAGGCCACCGGCATGGCGTTCGCGGTCGAGGAGTCCATGCTCAACGGCTATGCCCCGGAGCTGCGCGGCGACGGCAAGCGCTTCGAGAAATTCCGCGCGCGATGGCTCGGCAACGATCCCTTAAGCTATGCGACGATCTGGCGGATGCTGGCGTCGACCGACATGCAGGGCGAAATCGCGGGGCTTCGCTGCCCGGTGCTGGTGATCGGCGGCAGCCTCGATCGGGTGCGGCCGCCGCCGCTGGCGCAAGCCGTCGCCGATGCGATTCCCAACGCGCGCTACACCGAACTGCGCACCGGGCATTACATGGCGGTGCAGACGCCCGAACTGCTCGCCGATTGCATCGAGGCGTTTCTGAAATCGGTCGATGCCTGATCGAAACCGGCCTTCTCCTCCATTGCCAGCCAAGGTGTTCCTCACATGCCCACCCAACCCGTCCAGCAAATCCCCGGCGTCTATCATCGCAAGATCGGCGACATCATCGTCACCGCCATTAGCGACGGCTACCTCGACGGCTCGATCGACGTGATGCGCAATGTCGATCTTGCGAAAGCGGAGCAGGCGCTGCGCGACGCGTTCCGGCCGGTGCGGCGAACCAACGTCAACGCCTTCCTGATTCATTCCAGCGGCCGGCTTGCGATCGTCGACACCGGCTCGGGCAATTATCTGATGCCCACCGCCGGCTTCGTGCAGCGCAACCTTGCGGCTGCCGGCATCGATCCGAAATCGATCGACACGGTGCTGTTGACCCACATGCACCCCGATCACTCCGCGGGCCTGACCGACATGACCAACGGCGAGCTGCTGTTTCCGAATGCGGAACTGGCGATGCACGAGAACGAGCCGGCGCACTGGTTCGACGACGGCGAAATGGCGAAGGCCGACGAGCGCTCGAAGCGACTTTATTTTCAAGCCGGCCGCGAGCAGGTCGCGCCCTACAAGACCCGCACGCGGCTGTTCAGGCAGGGCGAAGTGTTCCCCGGCGTCACCGCGGTGCCGAGCCTCGGCCACACGCCGGGCCACACCGCTTTTCTGGTCGCCTCCGGCAACGATCAGCTGATGATCTGGGGCGACACCGTGCACGTGCCGGAAGTGCAGACTCTATATCCCGAGGCCGGCATGGCCTTCGACACCGATCTCGCCGCTGCCGCCGCCGCGCGCAAACGCATGTTCGATCGTGTCAGCGCCGACGGCGTGCTGGTCGCCGGGATGCATTTGCATTTCCCGGCGTTTTCGCGGCTGGCGCGGCGGGGGGATGCGTATGCGCTTATTCCGGAGCCGTGGGTGCACGAGATGGATGGGGGGCTAGCCGGGGTCGTCTGATTTATGGCAGCTCGTGCGACGGGCTGAGCTCTTCGCGAAACCCATCGCCGTACCGATCACTGGATGGTTTCGTGAACGTCGAGAATGGGCTGGTCCGGCGTCAGCATGATTTCCGCGATGACGTTATAGGACACGTCGATACCACCGGGCTTCTTCGGATCGACCTTGACGGAGTTCACGTGCAACGTCGCTCGCACCAGTCGACCGTCGCTCAACGCGATCTCGGTGACGCCGTGACGAACGCTGGAAACCTTCGTTTCGGGACGCCGCCCGATTCGAAATGAAAACGGTCGGACATATCCCAGGTTCATGACATCCACCTTCCGTTGCGCCGGTCTCCATCAATGCCGGCGCTTGTCGAAAGGTTCCAATGACGGGAACGAATTCACGCTTTCCGCTTTATCCCGGTTCCCTTGCGTGCTGTTTTGTGGACTGCGCCATGGCACTACGTGCCAATTGGAGGGGCTACAGGCTGCCGCTAGATTTTCGGCGCTAGATCGGCGCGATCAAAGACCGGAACCTTTTCCACATCATCCGGCGAGGCACCAGACGGCGTATCTTCGGCGGCGCGCCGCAGCGCCTCGGTCGTCGCGTCCAGCCCATCATCGGTTTCGTTGGCCTGACTGCCAGCGTCGTGAGGTCGTGCTGGAACCTGTTCGCCGGTTT
>DATNMT010000144.1:0-7101 GCA_035602495.1 Bradyrhizobium sp. | reverse complement strand
TCCCGTCGCCGACATGTTCTTCCCGCCACACAAGCTGGTCGCGGCCATCTCCAAGGACGTCACATTGATGCCGGGCGACATCATCGCCTGCGGCACCTCGCTCGGCGCCGGCACGATGGGTGACGCCCATAATGTCGTCGACATCGTGATCGACGGCGTCGGCAGCCTCAGCAGCGTGTTCGACCAGGTGCTGCCGAGCCCGTATCTGCTGGGTGCACCGCCAAAGGCGAAAAAGATCTGCGTGGTCGGCGCCGGCGCCATCGGCGGCCTGCTGGCGGCCAAGTTTGCGCTCGCGGGCGAAGACGTCACCGTCATCGACCAGGGCGCGCATCTCGCCGCGATCCAGAAGAACGGCCTCAAGCTGGAATGGCATGACGGCAAGGTGCAGACCGCCAAAATGAAGGCGGTCAACAAGGCGGCCGACGCCGGCAAGCAGGATATCGTCGTGCTGGCGGTGAAGGCGCACTTCCTCGATCAGGTGGTGCGGGATATCGATTCGATGCTCGGTCCCGACACCGTTGTGCTGACCGTGCAGAACGGCTTGCCGTGGTGGTACTTCCAGAGGCTCGGCGGCCGGTACGACGATCACCGCCTGGAAAGTCTCGATCCCTCGGGCGTGCTCACCAAGAATATCGATCCGAACCGCATCATCGGCTGCGTGGTTTATCCGGCGGCGGCGGCAATCGCGCCGGGCGTCATTCACCATGTCGAGGGCGATCGCTTCCCGATCGGCGAACTCGACGGCAAGGAAACCCCGCGCGTCAGGGAGCTTCACGACGTCTTCATCAAGGCCGGGCTGAAATCGATGGTGCTGCCGGATATCCGCTCCGAGATCTGGCTGAAGGCGTGGGGCAATCTCTCGTTCAACCCGATCTCGGCCCTGACCCACGCCACGCTGGTTGACATCTGCCAGTTCGCCGAGACGCGCGAACTGGCCGCGGCCATGATGAAGGAAGCGCAGGACATCGCGCAGAAACTCGGCGTCACCTTCCGCGTCAGCATCGACAAACGCATCGCCGGCGCCGAAGCGGTCGGCGCGCACAAGACCTCCATGCTGCAGGACGTGGAAGCCGGCCGCTCGCTCGAAACCGAGGCGCTGATCGGTTCAATTCTGGAAATGGCCAAACTGACCAATACGGCGGCGCCCTCGATCGAATCCGTCTATGCGCTGGTGAAGCTTCTCAACAAGGTCATGCTGCTGGAAGGCGGCGGCGTGAAAGTGGAGAAAATGAAGGCGGCCTGATCGCTAATCAGGTGGCCCGCTTGCGGGCCACCAGCGCCTCGCCGAACGCCTGAAACAGAGCGCGGTTGATCGGATTGCGCTGCGGGTCGTACTCGGCGTGCCACTGCACCCCGAGCGCAAAGCTCGAAGCGTCGGCGATCCGGATCGCCTCGATGGTGCCGTCTTCCGCGACGCCCTCGATGACGACGCGCTTGCCGGGCTCGAGGATGCCCTGGCCATGCAGCGAGTTGACGCGGATCTTGTCGCAATTGAGGATTTGCGCAAACGCGCCGCCGGGTACCAGCGTCACCTCATGGCGGTCGGCGAAGATGACTTTTGGATCGGGGTGGATTTCGCCGTTCTCCAGCCGCGGCATGCGATGGTTCATGCGCCCCGGCAATTCGCGGATTTCCGGATGCAGCGAGCCGCCGAAGGCGACATTCATCTCCTGCAGGCCGCGGCAGATGCCGAACAGCGGTATGCCGCGGGCGACGCAGGCCTCCGAAAGGGCCAGCGCCAGGTCGTCGCGGTGTATATCGTAGGGTTCGTGCCGGGGATTCGGTTCGGTGCCGAAGCGCGTCGGGTGGACATTGGCACGAGCCCCCGTCAGGACCACGCCGTCGACCGTGTCCAGCAAGGCGCCGATGTCGGTGATAGCAGGGGAAGCCGCAAACATCAGCGGCAGCGCGCCCGCGACATCAGCCACCGCGCGAAGGTTTCGCTCCCCCACCATCTGCGTCGCAAATCGACTTTCGATGCGATAGGCGTTTCCGATCACACCGACTACCGGCCTCCTCCTCATCTTCCGCTATCCAATCCCAAATCGTAAAGCTCCGGCCGAGATCATGCCCGCCGGCCGCCGCCGGATCAACATGTTAGGCGGCAAGGCGGCGATGCTATTTCCGGGTGAAAGCCTCCTTGGGATCGGCCCCCTCGCCGAGCGGCAAGCCCGCCGCCCGCAACGCAATAGCCGCGGAGCTGTCTGCGCCGCTCAGCCAGGGCAATTTCGCCTCGATCCCGCGACTCACGGGCTCGCCGAGGGCCCCGCCGAAATCGAGCGGCCACCATCCGTTCGGCACCACCTCGGCGGAAACGCCAACGAGGTGAAACCCCTTGCCGAATGCGGCTTCCAGATCGTCCGGCGGCACCGCGTGCGCGGTCCCGGGATCGCTCACGTCGGTGAAGGTTACGAGCACCGGGATCAGCGTACCCGTCACCGGCACCGTCCCGGTCATCCGGTTCATCTCGTTGAACGACACATTGCCGCGGCCGGCCGCCTTGTAGGCGCGCAACGCCACGTAGTTCACACCGTCAAGGTCGACCGTCTTGTCGAGGTGTGCCAGCAGGGCGACGAGGTTTTTCCCGCCGCCGAGATCGACGAAGATCGCATCGCCATGGGTGGCGGTATGGCCGCTGCGGCTGTAACCGCGATCGGGATGCACGGACATGGTTCCGGAGGCCGATTTGATCCCGGCCGGCGTCCCGACCTCCACCGTCAGGCGATACTTATGACCGGGCCGGTTGATGCGGATCTGATCGCCGACAAAAAGCGCGGCCAACAGCGCCAGCGGGCCGAGCCACCTGAAATTCATGCCGTCGGTCCTCCGCGATCCAGTTCCGGATGATCGCTTCGCACACGGACGGCGCCAGCGTCAAACCGGCGCGCGGCCCGAGCTTGATCCGGGGCGCGTTTGGCGAAAGAGTGCAGCTGGAAACCGGCGATGAGGAGCAAACGTGGAAGTCTCAGGTGGCGATCGTCTTCGGAACCGCGGCGATCTGGCATGGGCCATTTCGGTCGGCGGCATCGGCGTCATCCTGTTCGCGGCGCTGCTGTTGTTCGCCTGGTATTTCGCCGCAACCCTTTTCCTGATCTTTGCCGGCATGCTGCTCGGGGTCGCGCTCAATGCCCTCACCACGATGCTCGGCCACCTCACCAGGCTGCCGCATGCGCTGCGGCTGTCGATGGTCTGTCTGGTGCTGGCGGCGCTGCTGTCGGGCGTGGCGTTCCTCGGCGGCGCCACCATCGCCCGACAGGCCACCGCGCTCAGCGACACCATCAAGTCGCAACTGGTCGGCGTCAAAGCCTTCCTGGACCGCAACGGCATCGATACCAGCTATCTGGAGATTGGCAATTCCGGCGCAGCGGGGACTTCGTCAAAGCCGGCAACGCCTGGCGCGGTGCCGCCACATGACCTTCCGAACGCAGGCGCACTTGCCTCCAGCGGCGGCGCGATCGTCAGCCAGACCTTCAAATTGCTGCTGGGCACGGTCAGCGCGGTCGGTAATTTCTTCATCGTGCTGTTTCTCGGACTGACCTTTGCGGCGCAGCCAAGCGTTTATCGAAAAGGGCTGTTGTTCATGGTACCGGCGCGGCATCGAGCACGCGCGACGGTGATCGTCGACCGCATCGGTGAAACGCTGGAGCGCTGGCTGATCGCGCAGATCATCACCATGTTCGCCGTCTTCGTGGTGACATCGATCGGGCTTGCCCTTCTGGGCATCCCGGGCTCGTTCATCCTGGGCATTCAGGCCGGATTGCTCACGTTCATCCCGACCATCGGCGCGCTGATCGGCGGTCTGATCGTGGTGCTGGCGAGCCTTGCGTCGGGATGGGTCGCAGCAGTCAGCGCATTCGTGCTGTTCCTTGGCATTCACGCGCTGGAAAGCTATATCCTGACGCCGATGCTGCAGCGTCAGGCGCTCGACATCCCTCCCGCTACCCTGTTCGCGTTCCAGATCCTGCTCGGCGTGGTGTTCGGCATTTGGGGGATTGCGCTGGCGCTGCCGCTGATGGCGGTCGTGAAAGTCGTGATCGATCATTTCAAGGCCGAGCCAGTGTCGGCCGACGCTGCAGCGGCTTGAGGCTTCGCTGGACGTGGCGAGCGCCTAGCCGGTGGTCAGCGCCGTCTCGGTGTGTTCGACCTCGGGCAGTGCCGCAAAATATTGTCCGACCAGCCCGCGCCACGCCGTGAAATCCTCGGACCCGCTGAAATCGACGGTGTAATTTTCCAACGTTTCCCATTTCGCCATCAAACGGTAGCGCGACGGCTTTTCGACCGACTTGTGCAATTCAAAACCCTTGCCGCCCCTGGCGCGCAGGAACAACGGACGCGCCTTTGCGACCGCGGCTTCAAAGTCCTTCTCGGTGCCGGGCTTGACGTCGATCTGGGCGATTTCGGTAATCATGGGGTTTGTTGCCTCTCGTTGAGAATGCACGTCTCTAGCCCACCCGATCGCTTTGTTGAAGAGGCCAGGAAAGCCGGAGGGGACGGCGAGCGCTAGGCGCAGCATTTCCCCGCCTGGATCGGCGGGCATGGCACCGAGCCGTAAGAGCAAAACACGCAACAATCGCCAGGCCTGGGTTTCAGCCGTTCGCCGCAGCGCTTGCAGTCGTAGAAGAACTGGCAGGCGTCGGTCGGCATGGTCTCGGTGGCCTGATGACCGCAGTGCGGGCAGCTCAGCGTCGATTCCAGCAGCATCGGCAATGTGTCCGGGAATTTGATACAGACCGCGTTCGATCGACCGCCCGGAAGGATAGCCGCAGCGTTCGATCAAGCGCCAGTCAAATACCCGGCAACTCAGTTCAGGAGCAACACCGTGCCGGCGACCAGCAGCGCGCAGCCGACGAACATCGCCACCGGCCAACGGCTTGCCGGTCGATCATAGCGGCCCTGCGCGCGGCGCTCCGTGATCAGCGCCATCTCGTATTCGTCCGCGGTCGAGAACAGGCAGGCAAACCCGCCGCGCGCCGATGCGGCCACGGCCTCGAGCGACGTCAGGGCGGCGCGGGCGTTGCGGCTGCGGGGCGTGTTCATGACAAAATAATACGAAGCGAATGGTAAACGGCAGGTTACCGCGCGCCGGGCGACTGCCCCCACGCAAGCTTTGCCACACCGGGCAGCGCCGGCGGCTGGCGCGGCTGCCCGGCCGTCTTTCGCCGCCAGTCTTCCAGCGACAGCGGCAATTCCTCGGCCGCCTCGACGCGGTTGCGGCCGCCGCGCTTGGCCTGATAGAGCGCGGTATCGGCCGCCGCCAGCAGCACCTCGAGTTCGGTGCCCGCCGGCCCGCCGGCAACCCCGATGCTGACGGTGGTGTTGACCGGACCTTCCTCGACCGCGATCCCGGAATTGGCGAATGCCTCGCGCACCCGCTCCGCCGCGATCACGCCGTCTTCCAGCGAACAGGGCAGCAGGGCCGCGAATTCCTCGCCGCCGATCCGCCCCGACAGGTCTGATATCCGCAGCGTGTTGACGACGACGATGGCGAACAGCTTCAGCACTTCGTCGCCACCGGCGTGGCCGAAGCGGTCGTTGATCGACTTGAAATGGTCGATGTCGAAGATCAGCGCCGTCACGGGGCGGCCGGCCCGGGCTTCGCGCTCGATCAGCCGCGCCGATGCCTCGGCGAAGCCACGGCGGTTGAACAGGCTGGTCAGCGGATCCATCGACGCCGCCGTCTTGTGCGCGGTCACCGCGCGCTCGGAAACCAGAATGAAGATGACGAACACTGTGCCGACCGCATAGAGCAAGAGCTCGACGGAGAACCCGGTCACCCAGACGCTGCCGGCGAACTTGTCGTCGTGGGGATGCAGCAGATTGCCGAGCAGGATCGGCAGCATCAGCACGAAACCGTGCATCGTCGGCACCAGGATCATGGGCCAGCGCCGTTGCAGGGCCCTGCGCCGTTCCAACAACAATTCGGTGACCGTCAGGGCGGCATATGCCGCAACAATGCTGGCGCCAATGGTCAGGCGCATCGTCGAGGCCGCCGGCGGCAAGGTCATGGCGACGGCGACCCAGGCGATGGCGCCGAGAACCAGCCCCGGCAGATTGGGCTTGCGCCCATGGAACACGCGCGAGGCGTTCCAGACCATGCCGCAGGCGACGTAGCCCACGGAGTTCACCGCCAGCGACAGCGCCGCACCGAGCGAGCCGCTGGCGAACGTCCAAAGCGCCACCGAGGCCGCGCCGAGCAGATAGGCGGTTCCCCACCATTTCAGCGCCGGGATGTTCTCCTGCTTGCCGAACAGCAGCAGCATCGCTCCCAGCATCGCCGCGATCATGGTGGCGACGATATAAAGCGTGGGGGTATCGAGCGACATTGGGCCACCCAGCGATTGTGATGCGCGGCTGATAACAGGGTTCCGCCATTACCAGCCCCGCAAATCTACGACCGCCGAATTGGTAATCCGTTTGTTCGCACCGCCAAGTTTTCGGGAAAAACTGCGTCAAGTCGTCGGCAAATGCGCAGCAAAAGGGCGCCACAGCATTTGCCGAGGCGCCCTTCTTCGAACCTCCACGAAGGCCGCATTCGCGGCCAATTTTAGCGAAGCAATTAGCGTTTCGAGAACTGGAACGACTTGCGCGCCTTGGCGCGGCCGTACTTCTTGCGCTCGACGGTGCGGGAGTCGCGGGTGAGGAAACCGCCCTTCTTCAGGACGCCGCGCAAATCCGGCTCGAAATAGGTCAGCGCCTTCGAGATGCCGTGGCGCACCGCGCCCGCCTGGCCCGACAGACCGCCGCCGGCAACCGTGCAGATCACGTCGTACTGGCCGGCGCGGGCGGCCGCGACCAGCGGCTGCTGGATCATCATCCGCAACACCGGACGGGCAAAATAGATTTCGACTTCGCGGGTGTTGACGACGATCTTGCCGGCGCCGGGCTTGATCCAGACGCGGGCAACCGCGTCCTTGCGTTTGCCGGTGGCGTAGGCGCGACCGAGCTTGTCGACCTTCTTGATGTATTTCACAACTTCCGGCGTGGCCGGCTTCAGCTGTGACAACTGATCGAGAGACTGCATGGTATCGGACATGTTATGCGGCCCTCATGTTCTTGCGATTCATCGAAGCGATATCGAGCGTCTGGGGTTGCTGGGCCTCG
>DATNMT010000102.1:0-3230 GCA_035602495.1 Bradyrhizobium sp. | reverse complement strand
GAACCGTGCCTGCCGTCGAAGGCGGCGCGGCCACCGTCCGGCCCGCTCTGGGTCCATGAAATCAAGCATGACGGCTATCGGCTGATGGTGCGCAGGGAGCGCGAGGAGGAGTGGCGCTAGCCCCGCCCATGGTCATCAGATGCATGAACTCGGCAGCATCGACGTGATGCGCCTCGACCAGACGCTCGGCCAGTCGCGTCACGTTGCCAGCGCATCAGGCTGTATCTCGGTGAGAACTTCCCTTGAAGAAGGGATCAAGCTTCACAGGTTCGCCGGTATGTTTCCAGAACAGTTTTTGACCGAGGCTGGCCGCCACCGCGAGGCGGTGGTGGCCGCCGATCAGCGTATGGTCATCCGTTGCTTTCGCGATGATCTCGCCGGCTTCGTCCACGATGTTTCTCATGTGCCGCCCCCAATCCAACGCGCCGGCCTTGTTGACGCTCCATTCTGGCGACATCATGAAGGCCGGGACAGACAATTTGGATGCCGCTGAGCACTTGACTTCTGTAAAACAGAAATATTTTTTCAAAAAGGGACTAAGACACGCGCAAAAATGACCAAGTAAGGCGAAGTGATTTGCCCGTCTCGGGCATCACTCAGCCTGCGACGTGCTGCCCGGTCCTTCCGGTCGCGTCATGCCTCAAAGCCTCCCCGAATAGCCCGCGAGCAGCTTCACCAGATCGGCTTGCCGTTTTGTGGCGGTCTTCTCGTAGATGCGATGCAAATGAGTCTTGACGGTCTGGTCCGAGATGCCGAGCACCGGCGCCACTTCCGGCACTCCGCCGATCTCGGCGATGGCAAACATCACCCGGACCTCCGCCGGCGTCAGCTTGAACTCGTTGGCGAGCGCCTCGGGCGGTGATGGCAAATCCAGCGCTGCCTTGCGGACGAACATCGCCGCCGTAGCCTGGTAGGATACGCCGGCCTTCCGGCGCGCGCCGGAGGTGAGGGGCAGGATGTGAGCCACATAGCGCTCGCCGGTTCGTGCCGTGAGCGGCATGGCGATACCCTTCTTGCCGACCGCAGCATCGCCGGACTGCGCAATCGTGAAAATGTCGAGCAGATTTTGGTTATCCCGCGCATCGAGTGCCGCAATCCGGCCGTTGGTGGCGCGCAGCACGTTGGCCTCGGCGATCAGGCGATGGGCGCTGAGATTGGCGTGGATGATGCGGCCGGTCTGGTCCACGATGAACATGCCCGAGGCGAGTTCGTCGAGGCTGTCGGCAAGCGCCGCGGCCTCGACGCGATGCAGATCGATCACCTTGCCGATCAGCATGGCGCGCCGGACATGTGGCGTGATCAGCTCGAAGCGCCCGCGCATGCGGTCGTCGACTTCGCCCTGTTCGGCGTGGCGCATCGCGGTGAACAATGCACAGCTTGTCGCACCCTTTTCCAGGTTTGAAAACAGGCCGTCCATCAGGCCCTGTGGCGCGAGCCATTCGCGAAAAAAGCGGGTCCGAACGAACTCCTCGCACGAAATCACGTCGGGGACGGCAACCGGCAGCTCCACGTCGAAAAAAATGACGCCGGGAAAGATCGGATTTATCCTGCCGTACTTCTCCTGGTAGATCTTGAAAAAGTGAGGCGCGCTGGATTCGCGGCCCCACCAGAACAGGGCGTCGGTCGCCCTGCTGACCGAGTCCTGCGAATGCAGGCTGGCGGAGGCGGCGCCGACATAGCCGCAGATGCTTTCGATGGCAGTGGGCCACAGCGCCGGATCGAGCGACGCATCGTAGACGTCGCCGATCACCCGCGAAAGTTCGTCCGCTTCGCGCATGCCGATCGCTCCAGCCTGCCGAGCCCGCCCGGCGGCACGGTAGCACGTCCGGGCCGGGGCGCCCACGGCCTACATCGATCGGGTGACGCGGCCGCCCCTCCCGTCCGGCAGGTTACGCGTCCTCGGGTCGCTCGCCTGACGCGAACGTCCGGCACAGCTCCCGTCCCGTGAGATCAGGAGAACATCATGCGTGACGAAGCCAGCAACAAATTGCGTGAGAGCCTGCGCGGCGCGGTCATCGGGCGCGGCGAGGCTGACTATGACGATGCCCGCGCGCTGTATAACGGCATGATCGACAAGCGGCCCTCGCTGATCGCCCGCTGTGTCGATGTCGCCGACGTGATAACGGCGGTGAATTTCGGGCGCGATAACGATCTGCGCATCGCCGTTCGCGGCGGCGGCCACAATGGGCCCGGGCTCGCCAGCGTCGATGATGGACTGGTGGTCGACCTGTCCGCCATGAAGGGCGTGCGGGTCGATCCGGTTGCCCGCACGGCGCGGGTCGGGGCCGGATGCACCCAGGGCGACGTCGACCATGCCACCCATGCGTTCGGCCTCGCCATGCCGGCCGGCATCATCTCGACCACCGGCATCGCCGGTCTGACCTTGAGCGGCGGCCACGGCTATCTGTCGCGCAAATACGGCCTGACCATCGACAATCTGATGGGAGCCGATGTCGTGCTGGCCGACGGCCGCTTCGTCGTTGCCAGCAAGGAAACCAACCCCGACCTGTTCTGGGCGCTGCGCGGCGGCGGGGGCAATTTCGGCGTTGTCACCTCCTTTGAGTTCAAGCTCCATCCGGTTAGCACGGTGTTTGCAGGGCCGATCGCCTGGGACCAGAAGCACGCGCGCACCATCATGCAGCGCTACCGCGATTTCCTTCCGGGCGCGCCAGAGGAACTCGGCGTGTTCCTCGGGCTCAAGACGATCCTCTCCAGTGCGCCGTTTCCGGAAGAGTTTTGGGGAAAGCGCTTCTGTCTTTTGATGTGCTGCTACGACGGTCCCGAAGACAGCGCCAGGAAGGCGCTGGCGCCATTGCTCGATTCGCTGCCGGCGCCATGGTTCAACTGGATGGGAACGATGCCCTATCCGGCGGTCCAAAGCATGTTCGATGGGCTCTACCCCAAGGGCATGCAGTGGTACTGGCGGGGCGATTTCGTCAAGACGCTGCCGGACGCGGCGATCGACGTCCATCTCGAGCAGGCGGCGAAAACGCCGAGCGAGTTGTCGCTGATGCATCTCTACCCGATCGACGGTGCCGTCCATCGTGTCGGCAGCGGCGAAACCGCCTGGAACTGCCGCGATGCGACCTGGTCGATGTTCATCGCCGGCATCGACCCCAACCCCCAGAAGGCGGGGCCGGTCACGCGATGGACCAAGGCCTATTGGGAAGCGGTGCACCCGTTCGACCTCAGCGGCGCCTACCCGAATTTCATGATGGACGATGAGGGAG
>DATNMT010000101.1:0-14064 GCA_035602495.1 Bradyrhizobium sp. | reverse complement strand
GCCCGATCACCGGGGAGAGTACGTATAAGCCGTAAACCATTGCGCGGGGAATGCCGGGTGAAACCGGTGCGACCTGACTAACGCGTGTGCGTTCTATCACTACCATTGCACACGCGGCTTGCGGGCGCATCGAGCGCCCGGTATTCCCCGCGCCCTCTTTTCAGAGGGAGCCGGACCAAAGAGCAAACCTCGCGCGAAAACACGCGGCGAGATCGCAAAGCTGTGTCAACAAAGGAGAGCTGTCATGCCCGGACTTGATCCGGGCATCCATCAATCTTCGCAAGAGTCATTCGAAGCAGATGGATTGCCGGGTCAAGCCCGGCAATGACGAAGTGAGTGAGGCAGTGGCTATGATTACCCGCTCAATACAGCGGGAAGGTCTGCGGATAATAGCCGCCCAGGTCCGAGGGCGGGTTGAGCGGCTGGCGGTCGATCGGGCGGTTCTTGTTTTCTCGGGCGAACGATGGGTACCCAATCTCCGGCGGGAAGGCGTAGTCGGTGAATTTGCGGTCGCCCGGCAACACTTCGGTGCCGGCATCGAGCCAGGAGCGTTTTGTTATGTAGATGCGGGTATGCGGCCCCTGCTGATAGGAGACGTTGGGGCCGTTCGGACCGTAATCGGGACGGCCGCGGCTGTCGTAACGCTGCGGGTTCTGCGCGCTCGCCGATGTCATGCCAAGGCCGATGGCAACCATGGCGGTAGCGGCCAGCAGCACCGCAAACTTGTTCACAGCAGGGAATTTCGGGGTCATCAGGTCCTCACGCGCGGCCGGGCCGCCATTTCCGGTTTTGCCGTCACCTTAGCTGCCGGCCCAGCACAGCCACAAGGTCAATTGGGCCACACTGGATCACAATAATGCGGCGGAGTTGCGAAAAGTTGCTTGAAAACCAGCATCTTGGCTGGCCGCCCGAATCAGAGCCCGCCGCGCAGCAGCGGATTTTCCGCCGACGTCACCCAGTCCGGGGAGGGGCCGGCGGGGCCGCAAGCCGCGCGCCGCAGTTCGGCGCGGGCGAACAATTCGGCCAGCTTTGGCTCGTTTCCGGCCGTGAGCAGGATCAATCGGCTCAACAGGCAGGAGATCGCCGCTCGCCGGGCCGGAAGGGCGTCGCCCTGGCACGACCAGCCGGAGATCTGCAGGCTGGACTCGTCGATGCGCTTGAGGAAGGCGAGGCAGGCCCGCGGGTCGGCGTCGCCGGGCCGGCGAAGCAGCGTCACCGCGCCGAACTTGCTGTCGATGATTCCGGCCGATTCCAGCTCGCTACCGCCTTTGGGGTCCATCCGTGCGGCGATGTCCGCAGGCCTGGATGGATTGAATTCGCCGCCGGGGCGGTAGATTTCGAGCTCGGCCACCGGCATTTCGCCAGGCTTTTCGTCTTTGGCCGCCCAGCGCATGATGTCCTTGCGGCCGCCTTCGGGATGCCGCAGGATCTCGTAGGTCGCTGTTTTTTCAAGAAAATCGGACTGACTGACGGCGAATGCCGGGTACGAGCGCAAGGCCACGCTCCAGCCCGCTTTGGCGGCAGGCTCGGCCGCCTCTCTCATCTGCAGCTGGTCCCATTGATGGACGCCGACGATGGCGATCAGGGCCAGAGTACCCACATAAGCAAACAGCCGCGCCAGCGTCGCGCAGCATTCGTCGGCGAAGCTGGTCAACGCCGGATGAATGGGGGTGTTATAGGAAGGGGTGGTCCGAAACGATCGCATCACACGCCCAGGCACGGCCGAGCCCCGAAGCGGGGTTTCGGGTCTAACGTTGTCTTAACGGCGTTTCTCGCATAGAAGCGCTGCCGCTTCCCCTTCCGCTTGCGGCGGTGGGCAGGCATTTTTCTTCGGAGAGTGAACGATGGGTTACAAAGTCGCGGTGGTCGGAGCGACCGGCAATGTCGGGCGGGAAATGCTCAACATTCTCGACGAACGCAAATTCCCGGCGGACGAGGTGGTGGCGCTGGCGTCACGCCGCAGCATGGGCGTCGACGTCTCCTATGGCGACCGGACTTTGAAATGCAAGGCGCTCGAGCACTATGATTTTTCCGACGTCGATATCTGCCTGATGTCGGCGGGCGGCGCGGTGTCGAAGGAATGGTCGCCGAAGATCGGCGCCGCCGGCGCGGTCGTGATCGACAACTCGTCGGCGTGGCGGATGGATCCGGACGTGCCGCTGGTCGTGCCCGAGGTCAATGCGGACGCGGTCAAGGGCTTCATGAAGAAGAACATCATCGCCAATCCGAACTGCTCGACCGCGCAGCTCGTGGTGGCGCTGAAGCCGCTGCACGACAAGGCAACCATCAAGCGCGTCGTGGTCTCGACCTATCAATCGGTGTCGGGCGCCGGCAAGGACGCCATGGACGAGTTGTTTTCGCAGACCAAGGCGGTCTACACCAACAGCGAGCTCGTCAACAAGAAGTTCCCCAAGCGTATCGCCTTCAACGTCATCCCCGAGATCGACGTGTTCATGGAGGACGGCTACACCAAGGAAGAGTGGAAGATGATGATGGAGACCAAGAAGATTCTTGATCCCAAAATCAAGCTGACTGCGACCTGCGTGCGGGTGCCGGTGTTCGTCGGCCATTCCGAAGCCGTCACCATCGAGTTCGAGAATCCGATCTCGGTCGACGAGGCGCGCGAGGTGCTGCGCAATGCGCCGGGGTGCCTGGTGATCGACAAGCACGAACCCGGCGGCTATGTCACGCCCTATGAAGCCGCGGGCGAGGACGCCACCTATATCAGCCGCATCCGCACCGATCCCACGGTGGACAACGGTCTGGTGCTGTGGTGCGTCTCGGACAACTTACGCAAGGGCGCGGCGCTGAACGCGATCCAGATCGCCGAATGCCTGATCAACCGCAAGCTGATCAGCGCCAAGAAAAAGGCGGCGTGAGAATTGGGAATAGGGAATAGCGAATAGCGAGTGGAAATTTTTCGCTATTCGCTATTCGCCACTCGCTATTCGCTCACTCCCCGGAACTCCTTCGCTGCCTGGTCGAGCACGAACAGCGAGCCCTCGGCGACGCCGAAATAGGCGCCGTGCAGATTGAGTTCGCCGCGCTCGACGAGGGTGCGGACGAAGGGAAACGTCATCAGGTTCTCCAGGCTGCGGAACACCGCGGCCTTCTCGATCCGGACGGTGAAGTCGGCCATCGTCTCGTGGTCGCGCTGGGCGACGGTCTCGCCGGGCTTGACGAACATCGACATCCAGCGGCCGATGAAGTCGCCGGGCGACAGCGGCTCGATATTGTCGATGAAGGCGCGGATGCCGCCGCATTGCGCGTGGCCGAGCACCACGATGTGCTTCACCTTCAGCGCCCGCACCGCGTATTCCAGCGCCGCCGAGACGCCGTGCGCGCCGCCGTCGGGCTGATAGACCGGCACCAGGTTGGCGACGTTGCGCACCACGAACAATTCGCCGGGGCCGGCGTCGAAAATCACCTCCGGCGACACCCGGGAATCGCAACAGCCGATCACCATCACCGCCGGCGACTGGCCGCGTTCGGACAATTCGCGATAGCGCGACTGTTCGGTCGGCAGCCGCTGCGAGGTGAAGGTGCGGTAGCCCTCCAGCAGATGTTGCGGAAATCCGGTCATGGGCGTTGCTAACCATAGGCCGCCGGCCGGAACAAGCCTTTCGATTGGGCAGGCGAAGTGTTATCGGGGACTGGAAAATCCCCGAAGGAACCAGCCATGATCCGTCCGCGCCGCAGCCTGCTGTTCATGCCCGGTTCGAATGCGCGGGCGCTGGAAAAGGCGCGCGTTCTGCCCGCCGACGGCATCATCCTCGATCTGGAGGATTCGGTCGCCCCCGACGCCAAGGCGCTGGCGCGCGACCAGATCGCGGCGGCGATCGCGGCAGGCGGCTTCGGCAAGCGCGAGGTCCTGATCCGCGTCAACACCCTGGATTCGCCGTGGTGGATGGATGACATCACCATGGCCGGCAAGGCCCGGCCCGACGGCATCCTGGTTCCGAAAGTATCGAGCGTCGAGGATCTCCGGAACATCGCCCGGTGCCTTGGCGATATCGACGCGGACCCGTCGATCAAGGTCTGGACGATGATCGAGACCGCGCGCTCGGTGCTGCACGCCGAGGAACTTGCCGCCGCCTCGCCCGATATCGGGATGCGGCTCTCCGGCTTCGTGTTCGGTCCGAACGATATTTCGCGCGAGACCCGGATCCGGATGCTGCCCGGCCGCGCCGCGATGATCCCGATGATCACGCACTGTATTCTGGCGGCGCGCGCTTACGGCCTTGAAATTCTCGATGGGCCCTACAGCGACTTCTCCAATGTCAACGGCTTTGGCCAGGAATGCACCCAGGCGCGCGACCTCGGCTTCGACGGCAAGACGCTGATCCATCCCGGCCAGATCGAGGCCTGCAACGCGATCTTCACGCCGCCTAAGGAGGAGGTCGCCCACGCCCGCAAGATCATCGCAGCCTTCGAAAGGCCCGAAAACGCCGCGCGCGGCGCGATTTCACTCGACGGCCAGATGGTGGAGCGGCTGCACGCCGATATGGCCAGGCGGACGATCGCGATCGCCGATGCGATCGCGGCGATGGGAAGTTGATGCCACATCACGATCCGGCAAATCTCTCCGCCGCCCAGGCATAGAGGCTGCCGGGAACGGGCGGCTGGTTGCCGCGGCCCTTGGGCGAAATGTGCAGCCCGATGATGTCGGGATCGCCGATCAGCGCTGCAAAATCGGAAGGTTCGAAGAACAGCTTCGGTTCGGCATGGACCGCGTAAAACGATTTCCGCGGCAGGGCGTCATGCAGTTCGCCATATCGGCGGGCGAGTGCGGTCAGCGCCGCCGGACCAAAGATCGCCACGCGAATGTCGGAGAGACGGCGCGACCCGCCGCGCCAGCGTTGTAGCGCGAAAGTCAGCCGGTGCCGCAGCGCCAGCCAGTCCGGAGTCAACACCTCCTGCGTCATCAGCTTCTCGAACGCCGCTACGATGGCGTCGTCGGGGGGCAGATAGAGCACCGAATTGCCAAGCTGGCGCGGCCGCTCCCAGGCGAAATAAGGCCGTGTCACGTCGATCTCGACGGATTTGAGCAGCAGCACGTCAGCGTCAAGCCACAGCCCGGCGCTCCGCGCCATCAGCCGCATCCGGAAAAAATCGCTGAACTGCAATAGCGTCCAGTCGCGCCACACGGCGTCGGGACCGGTCGGGCGCAGCCGTTCGGCAAAGGAATGCGGCAGAATCGCCTCAGCCTCGGCGTTGCCGACGCCGTCGGGCAAGGCCCCGAGCGGCTCGAAGCTGTAGACCGTGACCTTGTGACCCGCGGCGACCTGCGATCTCAGGCAGGTCAGCCGCAGCGCATCGAGCGGACCGTGCCAGAAGGTGACGACGTCGGGCCGCATGCGTCACCTCCGGAGCGTTTCGAAAAAGCTCGCGGGCGGGATCAGGCCCAGGCGCGCTCGCTCTTCGCCTTTGCCTCATAGGCGTCGATCGAGGCCTTCTTCTCCATGGTGAGCCCGATGTCGTCGAGGCCGTTGAGCAGGCAGTGCTTGCGGAACGGATCGATCTCGAATTTCACCATGCCGCCGTCGGGGCCGCGGATTTCCTGGCTGGCGAGGTCGATCGACAGCGTCGCATTGGCGCCGCGCTCGGCGTCGTCGAACAGCTTGTCGAGGTCTTCCTGGGACACGCGGATCGGCAGAATGCCGTTCTTGAAGCAGTTGTTGTAGAAGATGTCGCCGAACGAGGTCGAGATCACGCAGCGGATGCCGAAATCCAGCAGCGCCCAGGGCGCGTGCTCGCGGCTCGAACCGCAGCCGAAATTATCGCCGGCGACCAGGATCCTGGCGTTGCGATAGGCCGGCTTGTTGAGGATGAAATCCGGGTTCTCGCTGCCGTCGTCCTTGTAGCGCTGTTCCGAGAACAGCCCCTTGCCAAGGCCGGTGCGCTTGATGGTCTTCAGATACTGCTTGGGAATGACCATGTCGGTATCGACATTGATGATCTTCAAGGGCGCCGCGACGCCTTCCAGCGTGGTGAACTTGTCCATCGAGATGCACTTCATGGTTCGAGATTGGAAAAAGCGTGCCGTGGTTTATCGCGATTGTGGCCGCGGTTAAAGGGCAAAATCCCTAATCGGCAGTAACCTCGATCGCCTCCATATCGTCGTCGGAGAGGCCGAAATGGTGGCCGATCTCGTGAATCAGCACGTGGCGGACGATATGGCCCAGTGTCTCGTCATGCTCGGCCCAATAATCCAGGATCGGCCGCCGGTAGAGCCAGACCATGTTGGGCAGCCGCGCGATATCGTCATGGCTCTGATGCGGCAGGCCGACGCCGACAAACAGGCCGAGCAGGTCGAACTCGCTTTCCGCCTCCATCTCGTCGAGCACCTCCTCGGTCGGGAAATCGTCGACGCGGATGATGACGCCCTCGCACAGATCGCGAAAGGCCTTGGGCAGGCGCCCGAAAATCTCGTGCGCCATCGCCTCCATCTCGGCCAGCGAGGGTGCTTTCAGGCTTCGCCACATTTCGTCCTTGTAGCGCGGGTTTCATCCTCCCGCATCCGGTATTGCCGGCCGCACGGTTGACCTTGGCGCGGCAATCGGAGACGTTGCGGCGGCAACAGGTTCCAGGGTGGGCGTGATGATGCGGATCAGGACAGCGGCAATCTGGGTCGCGCTTGCGGGCGTTTTGTCGCTGCCCGCAACCGGCGCGACCGCGCAAACCGCCCCGGCGGGCCAGCGCATGGCGCAGGCGGCGCAGCCGGTCTCGGCCGAGGTTTCGGCGCAACGCCGGGTGCGATCGCCGGCGCGGCTTCGCGTTTATCCCAATGACTATCCCAATGACGAGCTGGGTGACGGCGTCTATCCCCGCTATTTCCCCGGTCGCAACGCCGTGCGCGAATGCAACGCGACCTATGTGCAGGAATACCGGCCGAGCGGCGCGGTGATCGTGCCGCACATGAGCTGCTTCTGGCGTCCCGGCTGGTAACCCTAGTGCAAGTGCCGGCGCGCCGCGCCAATTAGTCCCGCGCCGACCACCAGCGCCGAGGCGCCGTAGACGATGATGGCCATGACCAGTTGGGTGAAACCGCTCGCGGTTCCCGGGCCTCCGCCGGGGCCTTGCGAGGCAAAAGCCGCGCTGGCCGACAGCAAGGCGGCCGCGGACGCGCCGGCGAATGCGAGCCGCGATATCGAATGCTTGAGGCGAGACATGACGATCTCCTGTATCGAGACGTTTGCAGAAGATACGTGCGACAGCCTGGGCCGGTTTTGAAAAAACTGGACGAATGTTGTTGTGCGAAACGGAATGGGGTTTGATACGTCAGAGCCTCTTATACCAACGAGGAGTCTTCCATGACGAGATGGATCGCCGCAGCCATGCTTGCGCTCACCGTGACGTTCGGTTCAGCCACGATCCATCCAGCCGCGGCGGCGTCGGTTCAGCCGGCGGCGCAAATATCAGGAGTCGCCAAGGTCGCTGATGTCAGCGCGCGGCGACGCATTCGGCATTATCATCATTATCGCTATGCTTATCGGCCCTATTACTACGACCGGCCGTATTATTATGCGCCCGCGCCATTCTTCCCCTTCTTCGGCCTTGGCTTCGGGCCGTTGTGGTGACGTCAGCCTACGGCGCAAATCCCTTCGCCATCAGCACCACGCCCTGCGCACCGGCTCCGCGGTCCTTCGAGATTTCCAGATACTCCGGCGAATTAGCAGCGCCTATTCCGCAAAAGTGGATGCCGGTTTTTGTGATAAGAATACGCGCAAGTTATTTTATGAGCGCATTTTCGTGCGGCTAACCGGTTTCCACTTAGCCGGAAAATGCGCTCGCCGTGAAAGCCGGCCTCGTCGGGAAACGACATCAAGACCAGCTTGTCGCGATCCCACGTGCCTTCCAGGATCGCCGGATTTTCATCCGCCGACGGCAGCCTGCCGCTGAATTTCCTGAACAGGTCGAAGAACCGCGCCTGATAAAGCATGCCCTCGGACTTGATCCGGGATGGACGCCGGTTTTGCGAATAGAACACGCGCAAAATCAATCAGGAGCATTTTCCGAAGGAAAGTGCTCCTGCGCCCGATCTCGTCTTGAAAAGATTTTCGCTTAATCCCAGTTCTTGAATTTCCAGGATCGGAGCTTCCAGGGCGTCAGCGTCTCCAACCGCCACTGTTCCCACCGGACCGGCGGCCAGTGGCTGAGGCGCGAGGTTTCCTTGACCACAGGCTCGACCACGCGCGGTACGACCCGGCGCCTCGACTGGCGCGTCGCCTCGCTGATCATATCGACGAATTCAGGCTTGTCGGCCATTTCCCGCTCCATGCGAAATGCCACGCCTACGCCGCGCCAGTTTGCTCCGAAGACCTTAACGACTTGCTTCCGGAACATTTCGAGGTTGAGGGAAGGGGCGCCTTTGCATCCTTTGTTTTGACGCGTTTTCTTTACGCGAACCGGTACCCATCCCGCATCAAGTGCGGGACAGGCTTTCGTCCGAAAACGCTACCGCCACTCCCTGATATCGACAAAATGCCCGGCGATCGCCGCGGCCGCCGCCATTGCCGGCGAAACCAGATGGGTGCGGCCCTTGAAGCCCTGCCGGCCCTCGAAATTGCGGTTCGAGGTCGAGGCGCAGCGCTCTTCGGGTTTCAGCTTGTCGGGGTTCATGGCGAGGCACATCGAACAGCCCGGCTCGCGCCATTCGAAGCCGGCCTTGATGAAGATCTTGTCCAGTCCCTCGGCTTCCGCCTGCTCCTTGACGATGCCGGAGCCCGGCACGATCATGGCGTTGACATGGCCGTTGACGGTCTTGCCCACGGCCACCTTCGCCGCCGCGCGCAAATCCTCGATCCGGCCGTTGGTGCAGGAGCCGATGAAGACGCGGTCGAGCTTGATATCGGTGATCTTCGTTCCTGCCGTCAGGCCCATGTATTTCAGCGCGCGATGTTTTGAGAGCCGCTTGGCCTCGTCCTCGATCTTGTCCGGATCGGGAACGAAGCCGGTGATCGACACCACGTCCTCGGGCGAGGTGCCCCAGGTCACGATCGGCGGCAGCTTTGCGGCATCGAGCCTGATCTCGTGATCGAAATGCGCCCCCTCGTCGCTGCGCAGCGTCTCCCAGTAGCGCATCGCGGCGTCCCAGGCCTCGCCCTTCGGCGATTTCGGCCGGCCCTTCAGGAACTCAAACGCCTTCTCGTCCGGCGCGACCAGGCCGGCGCGGGCGCCGCCCTCGATCGACATGTTGCAGACGGTCATGCGGCCTTCCATCGACAGCGCGCGGATCGCCTCGCCGGCATATTCCAGCACATAGCCGGTGCCGCCGGCGGTGCCGATCTCGCCGATGATGGTGAGGATGATGTCCTTGCCGGTGACGCCGTCGGGCAATTTGCCGTCGACGACAGCGCGCATGTTCTTGGCCTTCTTCTGGATCAGGGTCTGCGTCGCCAGCACATGCTCGACTTCCGAGGTGCCGATGCCATGCGCCAGCGCGCCGAACGCGCCATGGGTGGAAGTGTGGCTATCGCCGCAGACGATGGTGGTGCCGGGCAAGGTAAAGCCCTGCTCGGGGCCGATGACGTGCACGATGCCCTGGCGCTTGTCGAACTCGTTGTAATATTCGATGCCGAATTCCTTTGCGTTCTCCGCCATCACCCGCATCTGTTCGATACTTTCGGGATCCGGATTGGGCTTTGAGCGGTCGGTGGTCGGGATGTTGTGGTCCACCACGGCCAGCGTCTTCTCCGGCGCGCGAACCTTGCGCCCGGTCGCGCGAAGACCTTCGAAGGCCTGCGGCGAGGTCACCTCGTGGACCAGATGGCGGTCGATATAGAGCAGGCAGGTGCCGTCATCGGCTTCGTGAACCAGATGGTCGTTCCAGATTTTGTCGTACAGCGTGGTCGGTTTTTTGTCGGACATGATGTCAAGCCTTGAAAGCGGGATTTGAATCGGAAAATTTCTGGTCGCGCGCCGATGCGGCGCGCCGGGCCTCAGGCCGCAAGGGCTGCCGTCGTCAGCCGGCCGAAGAAACGCCAGGGCAGCCGACTGCGGTCGTCGAGAACGACGCGGCACGCGATGGTTTGGCGATGGCTGAGCATGGGCGGCTTATAGCACATGAGGTATCCCAGCGCGATATAGTTGCTTCCTTCGTCATTGCGAGCGAAGCGAAGCAATCCAGCTTTTTGCGTCGCGGCAAGCTGGATTGCTTCGTCGCAAGGGCTCCTCGCAATGACGTTTGCCGCAACAAAAAAGCGCGGGGGGTGAATCCCGCGCTTTCTCTCAAATCCGTGAGGGTGAAAATTACTCGCCGACGGCGGCCGCGCGCTCGCTCTTCTCGACGATGCGGGCCGACTTGCCGCGCAGGTTGCGCAGGTAATACAGCTTGGCGCGGCGCACCTTGCCGCGGCGCACCACCTTGATCGAGTCGATCATCGGCGACATCACCGGGAACACACGTTCCACGCCCTCGCCGTAGGAAATCTTGCGCACCGTAAAGCTCTCGTTGAGTCCGCCGCCGGAACGGCCGATGCAGACGCCTTCATAGGCCTGCACGCGCGAGCGGTCGCCTTCGACCACCTTGACGTTGACGATCACGGTGTCGCCGGGTCCGAATTCCGGAATCTCCTTGCCGGCGGACAATTTCTCGAATTGCTCTTTTTCGAGCTCTTGAATGAGGTTCATCGCAGATCTCCATCGGCTGCGCGCCCCGGCGTTTGAAGCGGGCTGCGCGAGTGTTCGTTTATCCGGTAGCGCGGTTTCCGCAGAATTAGGCGCCGGCTCGACCGGATGCCACTCTGCCGGATTATGCTCGGTGCGCGGATTTGGCGCTCGTATACGGCATGACCAGCCGCTTGTCACCCTTCTGTCGTGTTTTTTGGGCGTTTTTGACCCGTATTGCCGGCCACCAGGAGATCGGGCCGCCGCGCCCGGGTCAGGGCCTCGGCCTCGGCCTGCCGCCACGCCGCGACCTTGGCGTGGTCGCCGGAGAGGAGGATTTCCGGGATATGGCGGCCCTCGAACGCCTGCGGGCGGGTGTATTGGGGGTATTCCAGTAGCCCCTCGGAAAAGCTCTCATCCGTCCCGGATTCCGTCTTCCCCATTACTCCGGGCAACAGCCGGACGCAGGCGTCGATCAGCGCAAAAGCTGCGATTTCGCCGCCTGACAGCACGTAATCGCCGATCGAGACCTCTTCGAGCCCGCGCGCCTCAATCACCCGCTGGTCGACCCCCTCGAACCGGCCGCAGACGATCAGAGGACCGGGCCCCGCCGCGAGTTCCCTAACCCCGGACTGGGTCAATGGCCGACCCCGCGGGCTCATCAGCAACCTCGGGCGTTCGGGCGAAACGCCGGCGGCATCGATAGCGGCCGCCAGCACGTCGGCGCGCAGCACCATGCCGGGCCCGCCGCCGGCCGGGGTATCGTCGACGCTGCGGTGGCGGTCCGTGGCCGAATCCCGGATGTCGCGCGCCTCCAGCGCCCACAGGCCGGACGCCAGCGCCTTGCCGGCGAGGCTGACGCCGAGTGGCCCCGGAAACATCTCCGGAAACAGCGTCAGCACGGTCGCGCGCCAGGTCATGTTCAGCCATCGCAAAATGGGTTGAGATCGTCATACGCGGGCTTGACCCGCGTATCCATCATCTCAATGAGAAGATGGATCGCCGGGTCGAGCCCGGCGATGACGGGTCATGATGGATCATCGCCTTCGATCTCCGCCGGCAATTCGATCACGACGCGTCCGCCGGCAAGATCGACCGACGGTACCACGGCATTGGTGAACGGCAGCAGCAGGGTTGGCCCGTGCGGCGGCGCGATCTCGATGATGTCGCCGGCGCCGAAATTATGGATCGCGACGACACGGCCGAGCGGCTCGCCCGCGGCGCTGCTCGCGGCAAGCCCGATCAGATCGGCGTGGTAGTATTCATCGTCGTCGGTCGCCGGCAGCTTTTCGCGGGCGATGTAGAGCTCAACGCCGTTGAGCCGCTCCGCCTCTTCGCGGGTCGCGATGCCCTTGAGCGTCGCGACGAGATGGCCCTTGGCTTCGCGGGCATGCGTCACTTCGAACTGGCGCGCGCCGTCCTTGGTCAGAAGCGGCCCGTAGCGCTTCACGGCAAGCGGGTCTTCCGTAAACGTCCACAGCTTGACGGCGCCACGCACGCCATGGGCGGCGCCGATCCGGGCGATGCAGATTTGTGCCGCCATCGCTGCGCGCCGTTGGCTTACTTCTTGGCGGCGGCAGCGGCAGCCGTGGCGGCTGTGGCGGCGGCTTCCGCGTTGGCCTTGCGCTCCTTGCGTGGCACCGCCTTTTCCGGATTGTTGCGCGCGGCGCGCTTCACCACGCCGGCGGCATCGAGGAAGCGCGTCACGCGGTCCGACGGCTGCGCGCCCTTGGCGAGCCAGGCTTTGGTCTTGTCCATGTCGAGCTTCAGCCGCGCCTCGTTGTCCTTCGGCAGCAGCGGATTGAAATGGCCGAGCCGTTCGATGAAGCGGCCGTCGCGCGGAAAGCGCGAGTCGGCGACGACGACGTGATAGACCGGGCGCTTCTTGGTGCCTGCGCGAGCGAGGCGGATAACGACTGACATTTGGTTCTCCTGTGAAGTGTTGAAAGATGTTTGTTCGGTTAGCTCGTCATTCCGGGGCGCGAAGCCAACGGGTCCGGCCTTTGGCCGGCCCGATGACAGGCTCCGCGGAGCGAGCCCGGAATCCATAACCACGATCGGGAGTATGGATTCCGGGCCCCCGCGAAGACGCGCGTCCCGGAATGACGAGTAGATACAGTGCGCTCATTTCTTCTTCCCCAATCCGGGGAAGCCGCCGAGGCCGGGCAAAGTGGGCTTGCCGCTGAGGCCCGTCAGTCCCGGTAAATTCGGCAGGCCTTGCCGCAGGCCGGTGGGAAGATCCTTGGGCAGCGCCGGCATGCCGCCGGGGCCCGCGCCTCCAGGCGCCTTTTCGGCCAGCGCTTTCAACTGTTCGGGTGACGGCATGCCGCCGCCACCACCAAAACCCATCGCCTGCGCGATGCCGGCCATCGGACCGCGCTTGCCGGAGCCCATCGCCTTCATCATGTCGGCCATGTTCCGGTGCATCTTCAGGAGCTTGTTGATTTCCTCGACCTTGACACCGGCGCCCCCCGCAATGCGCTTCTTGCGGCTGGCCTTGAGGATGTCGGGATTCTTGCGCTCCTGCCGCGTCATCGAATCGATCACCGCGACCTGACGTTTTATGATCCTGTCGTCGATCCCGGCGTTCGCGATCTGGTTCTTCATCTTGGCGATGCCGGGCATCATGCCCATCAGGCCCGAGATGCCGCCCATATTGGCCATCTGCAGCAATTGCTCGCGCATGTCGGTGAGGTCGAACTGGCCCTTGCGCATCCGCTCGGCGGTGCGCGCGGCTTTCTCGGCGTCGATGTTGGCGGCGGCTTTTTCCACCAGCGACACCACGTCGCCCATGCCGAGGATGCGCCCGGCGATGCGGCTCGGATGGAAATCTTCCAGCGCGTCGGTTTTTTCGCCGGTGCCGATCAGCTTGATCGGTTTTCCCGTGACCGCGCGCATCGACAGCGCGGCGCCGCCGCGGCCGTCGCCGTCGACCCGCGTCAGCACGATGCCGGTCAAGCCTACGCGCTGATCGAAGGCGCGCGCCAGATTGACCGCGTCCTGGCCGGTCAGCGAATCCGCGACCAGCAGCACTTCATGCGGATTGGCCGCGGTTTTGATGTCGGCCGCTTCGCTCATCATCTCTTCGTCGAGCGTGGTGCGGCCGGCGGTGTCCAGCAGCACCACGTCGTAGCCGCCGAGTTTTCCGGCTTCCAGCGCGCGTTTGGCGATTTGCGCCGGCTTCTGGCCGGCCACGACCGGCAGCGTCTGGATCTCGAGATCGCGCCCGAGCACGGCGAGCTGCTCCATCGCCGCCGGGCGATAGATGTCGAGCGAGGCCATCAGTACCTTGCGCTTGTCGCGCTGGGTCAGGCGGCGGGCCAGCTTTGCGGTGGTGGTGGTTTTGCCGGAGCCCTGCAGGCCGACCATCATGATCGCGACCGGCGGCACGGCGTTGAGGTCGATGGTCTGCCCGTCGGAGCCGAGGGTGGCGATCAGTTCGTCATGAACGATCTT
>DATNMT010000098.1:0-3408 GCA_035602495.1 Bradyrhizobium sp. | reverse complement strand
CGTCATCGCCGGCCACGAGCCCTGCGGCGCGGTGGTCGCGACGGGTTCCGCGGTCGAGCCTAAGGAGGCGCGGATCGGCGCGCGCGTCATGGTGCATCATTATCAGGGCTGCACCCAGTGCAACCATTGCCGCTCCGGGTGGCAGCAGCTTTGCCAGGAGGTACCCGTAAAAGTCTACGGCAACAACGCCCATGGCGGGCACGCGCAATATCTGAAGGTGCCGGCCAATACGCTGGTGCCACTGCCGGACGAGCTTTCATTTTCGGCCGGTGCTGCGATCGCCTGCGGCTCCGGCACCGCTTTCAGCGCGCTGCGCCGCATGAACCTTTCCGGCAACGACACGATTGCCATTTTCGGCCAGGGCCCGGTGGGACTGGCGGCAACGCAATACGCCAAGGCGATGGGCGCGAAAGTGATCGCGCTCGACATCAGCCCGCAGCGGCTGGAGCGCGCCAAAGCCTTCGGCGCCGACCATGTGGTCGATCCCGGCTCGAACGATCCGGTGGCCGCAATCAAGGGCCTCACCCACGGGCGTTACGCGGACCTCACGCTCGACACATCCAGCAACCCGGACGCGCGGCTGAACGCGATCCGCTCGACAAAAGTGTGGGGCACCATGTGCTTCGTCGGCGAAGGCGGCGACGTGCATATCGACGTCTCCCCGCATCTGTTGCGCCGGCAATTGACGCTGGTGGCGTCATGGACGTTTTCGAATATCATCCAGGCCGATTGCGCGCGGTTCTCGGTCGAGCGCGGCATCGACGTCGACGCGCTGTTTACCCATCGCTGGACCCTCGACCAGGCGGAGGAAGCCTATAAACTATTCGACAAGCAGGTCGACGGCAAGGGCGTGTTTCTGATGTGACGACGCCAGTCGTCATTTCGGGGCGCGAGTGAAACGAGCGAACCTGAGATGCGCAATTGCGCATCGGGAATCTCGCGCAACAATTTCTGGATTCCGGGTTCGCGCTGCGCGCGCCCCGGAATGACGAACAAATTGAAACAGGAGACCAATCCAATGAGCAACGACCGTTCCACCGTCGAAGCCGTGGTCCAGCATTATTTCGACGCGCTCTACGAGGGCGATGCCGACAAGCTGGGCGAGATCTTCCATCCCTCCGCCGATTTGCGCTGGGTGGAAAAGGGCGATTTGAAAGTCCTCACCGTGCCGGACTGGATGGGCTGGGTCCGCAAGCGGCCCTCCGCCAAGACCGAAGGCAAGCCGCGCGAGGATTTCATCGTCACCATCGACCGCTCCGATGAATCCACCGCCTTCATCAAGGTGCGCTGCCAGCTGCCGCCGCGCTATTTCACCGACTATCTGGTGGCGATGAAACTAAAGGACGGCTGGCAGATCGTCTCGAAGTCGTATCGCTATGATTTGAGGGAATAGAGGAAGTCGCCGCGCGCATCTACGTTCGCGGAAGCAGCCCCGCGGCCGTCATTGCCGGGCTTGACCCGGCAATCCATCTTGCTTCGCAAGAATCCTGTGAAGGGTGATGGATACGCGGGTCAAGCCCGCGTATGACAACCGAGTAAGTTGGAGCGCTGCCGCCTCAACCCAACCTCATCGGCTGTCGTCCCCGGCATTGACGGCGCCGCCGGTCCGGGCAAATTGACCCGGAACGGGAATTCGGCGCGATGGAAACCAGGTTCCAGATCTTTCTGATTTTGCTCGCGGTGCTGGCGGGAACCGCGCTGCTCGCGCGGCGGACCAATATCGCGCCCGCGATCCTGTTGCTGTTGGCCGGCACCGCGCTGGCCTTTGTGCCGGGCATGCCATCGCTGGAACTGCCGCCGGAACTGGTGCTTTTGCTGGTGCTGCCGCCGCTGATCTATTCGGCCAGCGTCGCCATGAGCTGGCGCGAGTTCAGATATAATCTGCGCCCGATCATCCTGCTGGCGGTCGGCTGCGTGATTTTCACCGCGTTTGCGGTGGCCGCGGCGACACATTATCTGATCGGCCTGCCGTGGAGCATCGGCTTCCTGCTGGGCGCCATCGTCGCGCCGCCGGACGTGGTGGCGCCGCTCGCGATTGCCCGCAAGCTCGGAATCCCGCGCCGCATTCTGGTCGTGCTCGAGGGCGAGGGACTGGCCAACGACGCCACCGCGCTGATCCTGTATCGCTTCACGGTGGTGGCGATCACGACCGGGATGTTTTCGCTGCCCACGGCGGCGGGCACGTTTGCCGGCATCATCGTCGGCGAGGTGCTGTTCGGCGCGGCGGTCGGGTGGCTGTCGTTGCGAGCGCGGCACCACGCGCGGGATCCGCAGGTCGAGCTCACGCTGTCGCTGATCACGCCCTATGTCGCCTACTGGATCCCCGCGCATTTCAGCGGCTCCGGCGTGATCGCCACCGTCGCCTGCGGGCTCTATATGAGCTGGAACGGGCCGCTCTGGATATCGGCGGCAACGCGGCTGCAGGGCATTTTCTTCTGGGACCTCGTGATCTTTCTGATCGAGGGCATGCTGTTCCTGTTGACCGGGTTCCAGATGCGGCTGCTGCTGGAAAAATCCAAGGCCTTTCCGCTTCACGACATCCTGCTCGCGACCGCGCTGGTCACGGTCATGATCGTCGTCGCGCGGTTCGCCTGGGCGTTTCCCGCGACCTATTTGCCGCGGCTGATCCGGCGCGTGCGTGAGCGCGATCCGTCGCCGCCGTGGCAGTGGGTGTTCGTGCTGGCATTCACCGGCGTCCGCGGCGCCGTCTCGCTGGCGGCGGCGCTTGCCATCCCGTTCGCGCTTCCCGGCGGCGAGGGCTTTCCCTCCCGCGACCTGATCCTGTTCGTCACCTTCGGCGTCATCTTCATCACCCTGGTGGGCGTCGGGCTTGGGCTGCCGCCGGTGGTGCGCTGGCTCGGCGTCGCCGAGGCCGGGCGCGACGAACATCGGGCGGAGCATGAATCGGAGATCGCGGCGCGGCGCGAGGCGCTCGGCGTGGCGCTGAGGTCGCTCAATGCCATCACCGACGACCGCGAAGTCTCCGATGAGGTAATAAAACTGTTGCGCGCGCGGCACGAGACCCGCGCCAGCCAGTTGCCGGACTCGCTCGACCCCGATGTGCACGACGTGTCGGCGGCGGGGACGGCGCTGACGCGCGAACTGATCGCGGCGGAACGAAAATTCATTCACGTGCTGCTCCGCGACGGCAGGATCACCGACGAGGTCCGGCGCCGGATCGAGCGCGATCTCGATCTGGAGGAGGCGAGCCTGGCCAACCGGGAATATCGCAAGGGGCCGTTGTAGTTCTTCGTCGTCCCTGCGACCCGTCTACGCCAACCGCCTTCGTCCGAAGGCGGACTTCGGCGGTCAAGAGGCTTCGCCGGGGTCATGACGGTGGGCCGCCGAAGCTTTAGCGAAGGGGCCAAGCAGGGACCCATACGCCGCGGCCCATCAGTAGAGCAACCC
>DATNMT010000174.1:0-2662 GCA_035602495.1 Bradyrhizobium sp. | reverse complement strand
AGGCTACAAGGCCGAACCCGAGATCGACATGAACGTCTATCGGATCGACGGTGCGACGGGGAAATCCACCATCGTCGCCGAAGGTATTTTGGGGCCGAACGGGCTGTGCTTTTCGCCGGATGAAAAGATTCTCTACATCATCGAATCCCGCGGCGTGCCGACCCGCAAGATCCTGGCCTACGATGTCAGCCCCGCAGGCGACACCATTTCCAACAAGCGGCTGTTCGTCGATGCCGGTCCCGGCACCCCCGACGGCATGCGCGCCGACATCGACGGCAATCTGTGGTGCGGCTGGGGCATGGGCGATCCCGAACTCGACGGCGTCGTGATCTATGCGCCCGACGGCGTCTTGATCGGCCGCATCGCGCTGCCCGAGCGCTGCGCCAACCTTTGCTTTGGCGGATTGAAGCGCAACCGGCTGTTCATGGCGGCGAGCCAGTCGATCTATGCGCTCTACGTGAACACGCAGGGCGCGTTGGGGGGATAGTTGTTGTCGTCCCTGCGAAAGCAGGGACCCATAACCACAGGACGTTGTTGTTTAGCGAAGCCGTCCACCCGCGTGCTTGAACTATAACCGTCGCGGCGTATGGGCCCCTGCTTTCGCAGGGACGACAGCATGTTTGTTCAATCCACCAGAAACAAAAACGCCGGGACGGAATCTGCTCCCGCCCCGGCGCTGCAATCGTCTCACGCGATTACGCCGCGTTGTAGCCGGCGACCGCCTTGACCTCGAGATATTCCTCGAGACCGTATTTGCCCCATTCGCGGCCGTTGCCGGACTGCTTGTAGCCGCCGAACGGCGCGGTGCGGTCGTTGGGCACGCCCTGCAGGTTGACGTTGCCGGCGCGAATCCGGCGGCCGACCCGGCGCGCGGACTCCACGGAGTCGGCGGAGACGTAACCGGCCAGACCATAGGGCGTGTCGTTGGCGATCTTGACGGCTTCCTCTTCGTCCTTGGCGCCGAGAATGGTCAGCACCGGTCCGAAGATTTCTTCCCGCGCGATCGTCATGTCGTTGGTGACGTCGGCGAAGATGGTCGGACGCACATAGAAGCCCTTGTTGACGCCCTCGGGCAGACCCGGGCCGCCGGCGACCAGCGTGGCACCTTCCTCGATGCCCTTCTGGATCAGTTTCTGGATCTTGTCCCACTGGATGCGCGAGACGACCGGACCGATGGTGGTGCCTTCGGCGCGGGGATCGCCGGCCTTGGTCTTGTCGGCGACGCTTTTGGCAATCGCGGCGACTTCCTTCATCTTCGACAGCGGCACGATCATCCGCGAAGGCGCGTTGCACGACTGCCCCGAGTTGTTGAACATGTGCATGACGCCGCCGGCCACCGCCTTGGTGAGGTCGGCGCCTTCCAGAATGACGTTCGGCGACTTGCCGCCGAGTTCCTGGCTGACGCGCTTGACGGTGGGGGCGGCGCGCTTGGCCACATCGATGCCGGCGCGGGTCGAGCCGGTGAACGAGATCATGTCGATGTCGGGGTGCTCGCTCATGGCGGCGCCGACTTCAGGGCCGAGGCCGTTGATCAGGTTGAACACGCCCTTCGGGACACCTGCTTCATGGAGGATTTCCGCGAAGATCAAGGCCGACGACGGGGTGAATTCGCTCGGCTTCAGGATCATGGTGCAGCCGGCGGCGAGCGCCGGGGCGACCTTGCAGGTGATCTGGTTCAGCGGCCAGTTCCACGGCGTGATCATGCCGATGACGCCGACGGGCTCGCGCACCACCACCGCCGAGCCGAGCGCCTCCTCGAAGTGGTAGTTCTTGAGGACATCCAGCGTGGAGGCGAGATGGCCGAGGCCGGCGCCGGCCTGCAGCCGTTCCGCCATCGGCAGCGGCGCGCCCATCTCGTCGGACACGGCAGCACCGATGTCCTTCATGCGGGCCTTGTAAACCTCGATGATTTTCGACAGCAGCGCGACGCGCTCCTCGCGGCTGGTCTGCGAAAACGTCTCGAACGCGCGGCGTGCGGCGGCGACCGCCTTGTCGACGTCGGCCTTGGAGCCGAGCGCAACCTCATACATCGCCTCTTCGGTCGCCGGATTGACGACGGGCGTGGACTTCTTGACGACCGGATCGACCCAGGCGCCATCGATATAGAATTGCATGCGGTTGACCATCGTAAACCTCTTGATTTCGGGGCATTGGAAGGGGAATGGAGCGTTCGGCAAGCATCCTTGCACGAAAACCCGGGAAATTGAACCCGCCATATGCAGGATGCCGCGTTGCAGCGGACGCTGGATATAAGGTCGGGGGTGTGGAGGATGCAAGACGGGCGTGGCTCTTAGTTACCCTCCCCTGGAGGGGGAGGGTCGGCTCGCATCGCGCGAAGCAAGATGCGAGACGGGATGGGGTGATCTCTCAACTCGGGCACCGTTCGAAACGATAGACTGTCACCCCACCCCGCCGCTCATTTCATTCGCGTCGACCCACGAGCGAGCTTCGCTCGTCTCGGACCCCTCCAGGGGAGGGTAAGGAAGATCACACCGCCATCTTGCGGTGCCGCACCGGGGCACCGGCGGTCAGGCTTTCCGCCGCGTCGATGATGGCGTTGGCGTCGATGCCGTGGTGGCGGTAGAGATCGCCGATGGTGCCGGTCTGGCCGAAATGCTCGACGCCGAGCGCCTCGACCCGGTGCCCGCGCACGCTGCCGAGC
>DATNMT010000022.1:0-2084 GCA_035602495.1 Bradyrhizobium sp. | reverse complement strand
GCCTTGCGGCCGGCAACCCGAAGATCAGGCCGACCAGCGCGGTGACGACCCCAGCCAGCGGCATGGCGAAGAACACCGGGATCGGCAGGTTGTTCGAGATATAGGCCGAGGTGAAGGCGCCGAACAAAAAGAACGCGGCGTGCCCGATCGAGATCTGTCCGGTAAAACCGACCAGGATGTTCAGGCCGAGCGCGGCGATGGCAAAAATGCCGATCTGGATCAGGATGGAAAGCCAGTAGGCGCTGAGCACGAGCGGCGCAAGGCAGATCAGCACGATGCCGATCATCGCCGCGTTGCGGCTCGTGGTTGTCGGAAAGATCGTGGTGTCTGCCGCGTAAGTTGTGCGGAAGTCGCCTGCCGGGATCAGGGAGGGGCCTGCCATTTGCTACACCCGCTCGATGTCTACGGTGCCGAACAGGCCGTAGGGTTTGATCATCAGGATGATGATCAGCACGTAGAACGGCGCGACCTCATAAAGATTGCCCCAGTGCAGATATTCGCTGTCGACATATTGAGCGATGTTTTCCAGTAGCCCGATGATGATGCCGCCGAGCACCGCGCCGCCGATCGAGTCGAGCCCGCCGAGGATCGCCGCCGGAAACACCTTGATGCCATAGTCCGACAGGCCCGACGACACGCCGTTGACCACCGCGACCACGACGCCCGCGACCGCGGACACCGTCGCCGAGATCGCCCACGCCATCGCGAACACGCTTTTCACGGAAATGCCGAGCGATTGCGCCACCTGCTGGTTGAAGGCGGTGGCGCGCATCGCCAGCCCGTATTTCGAGGCCCGGAAGAACCAGGCCATGCCGATCATCATCGCCACCGACACCACGAGGCTCATCACATAGACGGTCTGGATCTGCAGGCCCAGCAGGTTCACGGACTGGCTGGTGAACACCGGCGGGAACGGCTGCGGATTGACGCCGAAAATCCATTTCAGCGCGGCCTGGAATACCGTCGACAGCCCGATCGTGACCATGATCACCGAAATGATCGGCTCGCCGATCATCGGCCGCAGGATCACGATCTGGATCGCGATGCCGAAGGCAAACATGAAGATCAGCGTCAGCGGCATGCCGACCCAGAACGGCACCTGGTATTTTGTCAAGAGCGCCCAGCATACCCAGGCGCCGACCAGCAGCAATTCGCCTTGCGCGAAGTTGACGACTTGCGTCGCCTTGTAGATCAGCACGAACGACATCGCGACCACGCCGTAGAGCGTGCCGACCACGAGGCCGTTGACCAGAAGCTGGATCAGGAACTGGGTGTTCATTCGGTATGCTGCCGGATTGCGTGTCTCTTCCCCTCTCCCCTTGTGGGAGAGGGTGGCGCGACGCGAACGCAGTGAGCGTTGCGACGGGTGAGGGGTTCTCTCCGCATCGGTACTGCCGGGAGAGGACCCCTCACCCAACAGAGCTTGGGTCGACCGCCGGTGCTGCCCTCTCCCACAGGGGGAGAGGGCGCATCAATGCGCACCGCACCTTGTGTATGTTGCGACCTCAACCTCATTCCGCGGCCTCCGCCAGATGCGCAGCCGGCGCGAGGTCGACCACCCGCAGCGTGGTGCGGATGCGCTGGGTGGTGCCGTCCTGGAAGCGGATCACGGTGTCGACGGGAATGTCGCGCTTGCCGCTGTAGATGGCGTCGATGATGTCGGCGTATTTCTCGTTGATGACGCTGCGGCGGACCTTTCGGGTGCGGGTCAGTTCGCCGTCGTCGGCGTCGAGTTCCTTGTAGAGCAGCAGGAAGCGGGAAATGCGCTGCGCCGGCGGCAACGTGGCGTTGACGGATTCGACTTCCCTCTGCAGCAGCGCGTAGACCTCGGGGCGCGAGGCGAGGTCGGTGTAGGTGGTGAACGCGATGCGATTCTTCTCTGCCCATTTCGAGATGATCGAAAAGCGGATGCAGATCATCGCCGCCAGCGCATCGCGGCCGGCGCCGAGCACCACCGTCTCGGCGATGTAGGGCGAGAATTTCAGCTTGTTCTCGATGTATTGCGGCGAGAACCGCTCGCCATGCGCGGTTTCCGCCAAGTCCTTGATGCGGTCGATCACCACGAGCTGACCGTTGTCGTTGAA
>DATNMT010000020.1:0-2160 GCA_035602495.1 Bradyrhizobium sp. | reverse complement strand
GCCCTAAGGCGACCAAACCTCGAAAAGGTACGGATTCATAGTCCGTTAGGGAACAGCGCCGATCTGGCACGGCATTTGATTCTAGGGGGACTGGCTGTGCCCGCGTAGTGAACTTTCTCCGCGTGGTGAACCTCAGTCGAGAACGCCCGGTCGCGTCTGGACCGGGCCCAAGCGGGGATAGGACCCATGAAAATTGTTATGGCGATCATCAAGCCATTCAAGCTCGAAGAAGTCCGTGACGCCCTGACCGCCATTGGCGTTCACGGTCTCACGGTGACGGAAGTCAAGGGATATGGCCGCCAAAAGGGCCATACGGAAATTTATCGCGGTGCTGAATACGCGGTGAGCTTCCTGCCCAAGATCAAGATCGAGGTCGCTGTCGCCTCGGATCAGGTCGACAAGACCATCGATGCCATCACGTCTGCCGCGAAAACCGGACAGATCGGCGACGGCAAGATCTTCGTCATCAACCTCGACCATGCGGTTCGCATCCGCACCGGCGAGGCCGATGCCGCGGCCCTCTGATTTCGCGCTCACCCAATTTACCAATCAGGAGTTAAACAGATGACGTTCAAACGTCCAACAAGCGCGGGATGGGCAATCCTCGCTATCGGAGCGCTCTGCGCCGTAGGCTTCGTCGATGCCGCGCTCGCGCAGAATGCGGCGCCCGCCGCGGCTCCGGCGGCCGATGCAGCCGCTGCGGCGGCGCCTGCCGCCCCCGTCCCCAACAAGGGCGATACCGCCTGGATGCTCGTTTCCAGCGCGCTCGTTCTGATGATGTCGATTCCCGGCCTCGCCCTGTTCTACGGCGGTCTCGTCCGCACCAAGAACATGGCCTCGATCCTGACCCAGGTGTTCGCGATCGTATCCATGGTCGGCGTTGTCTGGACGCTCTACGGCTACTCGCTGGCCTTCACCGACGGCGGCAGCATGACGCCCTGGATCGGCGGCCTCTCCAAGGCGTTCATGCACGGCATCGACGCCAATTCGACCGCGGCCACCTTCTCCAACGGCGTCGTCATTCCGGAACTCGCCTACTTCGTGTTCCAGATGACGTTCGCGATGATCACCCCGGCCCTGATCGTCGGCGCTTTCGCCGAACGCATCAAATTCTCGGCCGTGATGCTGTTCATCCTGCTGTGGGTCACCTTCATCTACTTCCCGATCGCGCATTGGGTTTGGTACGTCGCCGCTCCGGATGACGTCGCTGCTGCCGCCAAGGCGCTTGCCGCCGCGACGGATGCCGCGGCCAAGACGGCGGCCCAGGCCAAGCTCGACGACGTCACGGGTGCTGTCGGCTGGCTCGCCGGCGCGGGCGCTCTCGACTTCGCCGGCGGTACGGTCGTGCACATCAACGCCGGCATTGCCGGTCTGGTGGGCGCGCTGATCATCGGCAAGCGTACCGGCTACGGCAAGGACCTGATGGCTCCGCACTCGCTGACCATGACCATGATCGGCGCCTCGCTGCTGTGGGTCGGCTGGTTCGGCTTCAACGCCGGATCGAACCTGGAGTCCAACGGCACCACGGCGCTGGCCTTCGTCAACACCATGGTGGCCACCGCGGGTGCGGCGCTGTCCTGGCTGCTCTGCGAATGGATCGTCAAGGGCAAGCCCTCGCTGCTGGGCATCTGCTCCGGCGCGGTGGCGGGTCTGGTGGCGGTGACGCCGGCTTCCGGCTTCGCCGGCCCGATCGGTGCGCTGGTGCTGGGTTTCGTGGTCTCGCCGGTCTGCCTGTTCTTCGTCTCGACGGTGAAGAACGCGCTCGGCTATGACGACGCGCTCGATGTGTTCGGCGTCCACTGCATCGGCGGCATCATCGGCGCGCTGGGTACCGGCATTCTGGTCAATCCCGCACTCGGTGGCGTCGGTATCACCGACTACACCAACATCACGGGCAACAATGCCGGCACCTACGATTTCGTCGGCCAGATGATCTCCCAGGGCAAGGCCGTTCTGGCTACGCTAGTCTGGTCGGGCGTCGGATCGGCGATCCTCTACAAGGTCGTCGACGTGCTGATCGGCCTGCGTCCCTCGGTCGAACAGGAACGCGAAGGTCTCGACATCTCCGATCACGGCGAACGCGCCTACAATATGTAAGGTCCTCCCGGGGCGCGGTCCCCTCGGGGATCGCGCCCAGAACTACGGTTCGGGGCACATACC
>DATNMT010000018.1:0-2589 GCA_035602495.1 Bradyrhizobium sp. | reverse complement strand
GACCTATTGGGGCTGGAAGGGCGGCTATTTCACATCCGAAGAAGACGCCCGCGCCTTCAATGACGAGCTGCGCTTCATGCTGGCCAAGCAGATGGTGGCGCCGAATTCGCCGCAATGGTTCAACACCGGGCTGCACTGGGCTTACGGCGTCGACGGCCCCGGCCAGGGCCACTATTACGTCGACTACAAGACCGGAAAACTCACAAAGTCCAAGTCGGCCTACGAGCATCCGCAGCCGCACGCCTGCTTCATCCAGGGCATCGAGGACGACCTCGTCAACGAGGGCGGCATCATGGACCTCTGGGTGCGCGAGGCGCGGCTGTTCAAATATGGCTCCGGCACCGGCTCGAATTTCTCCCGGCTGCGCGGCGAAGGCGAAAAGCTGTCCGGCGGCGGCCGTTCCTCCGGCCTGATGAGCTTCCTCAAGATCGGCGACCGCGCCGCGGGCGCGATCAAGTCGGGCGGCACCACGCGGCGTGCGGCCAAGATGGTGGTGGTCGACGCCGATCACCCGGACATCGAGACCTATATCGACTGGAAGGTGAAGGAGGAGCAGAAGGTCGCCGCCCTCGTCACCGGCTCGAAACTCAACCAGCGGCACCTCAAGGCCGTGCTGAAAGCCTGCGTCAATTGCGAAGGCTCCGGCGACGATTGCTTCGATCCCGAAAAGAACCCTGCCCTGCGCCGCGAGATCAAGCTTGCGCGCCGGGCGCTGGTCACCGACGGCATGATCAAGCGCGTCATCCAGTTCGCCAAACAGGGCTACAAGGAGATCGACTTCCCGATCTACGACACCGACTGGGATTCGGAGGCCTATCTCACCGTCTCCGGTCAGAACTCCAACAACTCGGTGTCGCTGAAGGACGATTTCCTGCGCGCGGTCGAAACCGATGGCGACTGGAACTTGATCGGCCGCACCAACAAGAAGGTGACGAAGACGCTGAAGGCCCGCGACCTCTGGGAAAAGATCGGCCACGCCGCCTGGGCCTCGGCCGACCCCGGCCTGCACTTCAACACCACCATGAACGACTGGCACACCAGCAAGGCGTCCGGCGACATCCGCGCCTCCAATCCATGCTCGGAATACATGTTCCTGGACGACACCGCCTGCAACCTGGCGTCGGCGAACCTCATCACCTTCTACAACACCACCACAAAACACTTCGACGTCGACGCCTACGAGCATCTTTGCCGTCTGTGGACCATCGTCCTCGAAATCTCCGTGCTGATGGCCCAGTTCCCGTCGAAGGCGATCGCGGAACTGTCCTACGAATTCCGCACGCTCGGCCTCGGCTTTGCCAACATCGGCGGCCTGCTGATGACCATGGGGCTTTCCTATGACAGCAAGGAAGGCCGCGCGCTGTGCGGCGCACTGACCGCGATCATGACCGGCGTCAGTTACGCGACGTCGGCGGAAATGGCAAAAGAGCTCGGCCCCTTCCCCGGCTACAAGAAGAATGCCGCGCACATGCTGCGGGTGATCCGTAACCACCGCCGCGCCGCTCACGGCGAAAGCCGCGGCTATGAGGCGCTCGCCGTCAATCCTGTGCCGCTCGATCATGCTTCCTGCAAGCAGATCGATCTGATCGAGCACGCCAAGGCCGCCTGGGACAAGGCGCTCGAACTCGGCGAACTCAACGGCTACCGCAACGCGCAAGTCACCGTGGTGGCGCCGACCGGCACCATCGGTCTCGTGATGGATTGCGACACCACCGGCATCGAGCCCGATTTCGCGCTGGTGAAGTTCAAGAAGCTGGCCGGCGGCGGCTACTTCAAGATCATCAACCGCGCCGTGCCCGAAGCGCTGCGCGCGCTCGGCTATCGCGAAGCCGACATTGCCGAGATCGAGGCCTATGCCGTCGGCCACGGCTCGCTCTCCAACGCGCCGGCGATCAACGTTTCCACTCTTAAAGCCAAAGGCTTCACCGACGAAGCTCTGGCAAAGGTCGAGGCCGCGCTGCCGACCGCGTTCGACATCAAATTCGCCTTCAACAAGTGGACCTTTGGCGAGGATTTTCTGCGCGACACCTTGAAACTCGAGCCGGAAGCCATCGCTGCGCCTAATTTCGATCTGCTCACCGCGGTCGGCTTTACAAAACGCGAGATCGAGGCCGCCAACGTCCACATCTGCGGCGCCATGACGGTGGAAGCGGCACCCCATCTGAAGGCCGAGCATTACAGCGTGTTCGATTGCGCCAATCCCTGCGGCAAGATCGGCAAGCGCTATCTCAGCGTCGAAAGCCACATCCGCATGATGGCGGCCTCGCAGCCGTTCATCTCGGGTGCGATCAGCAAAACCATCAACATGCCGAACGACGCCACGGTGGAGGATTGCAAGTCCGCTTACCTCTTGTCCTGGAAGCTCGCGCTGAAGGCCAACGCGCTCTACCGCGACGGCTCGAAGCTCTCGCAGCCGCTCAACTCGCAGCTCATAAGCGACGAGGACGAGGAAGAGGATGCCATCGAGGCGTTCTACGACAAGCCGATGGCCGCGCGCACCGCGCAGATTTCGGAAAAGGTGGTGGAGCGGCTGGTCGAGCGCATCATCGTGATGCGCGAACGCGAAAAAATGCCGGATCGCCGCAAGGG
>DATNMT010000608.1:0-4748 GCA_035602495.1 Bradyrhizobium sp. | reverse complement strand
CCCCTCACCCCAACCCTCTCCCCGTGAAGAACGGGGAGAGGGAGAAGTCCATTGTCATCGTTTTACCACGATGTCCCCCGACATCGTCGCAGCGCCGTCTCTCGCCACCAAACGGATGCCGCCATGATCCATCGCCGCCACGCGCTCGGTCTTCTTGCTGCCGCGAGCTTTTTGCCGGCGCGTGGTTTTGCCAATGTCGCGCCCCAGCGCAGCGAGATTCGCGAGGAGCTGGCCAGGCATTTTATCGAGGTCGGCACGGCCGGCACCTTCGTCGGCTACAAGGTCGACGATTATCTGGTGATCTCCAGCGACAAGAACCGCTCCGGCGAGGCCAGGCTGCCGGCCTCGACCTTCAAGATTCCGAATTCGCTGATCGCGCTGGAGACCGCCGTGGTCGGCGATCCCGACAAGGACGTCTTCAAATGGGACGGCGTGGTCCGAAACATCGCCGCCTGGAACCAGGATCACACTATGCGCACCGCGATCGCAGCCTCCGCGGTGCCGGTCTATCAGGAGATCGCCCGGCGCATCGGCGCGGAACGGATGCAGAAATATGTCGATCTGCTGGAATACGGCAACCGCGACATCGGCGGCGGCATCGATCAGTTCTGGCTGACCGGAGCCTTGCGCATCGATCCGGTGCAGCAAGTCGATTTCGTCGACCGCCTGCGGCGCGGGGCATTGCCGGTGTCGAAGCGCAGCCAGGACCTGGTGCGCGATATCCTGCCGGTGACGAAGGTCGGCGATGCCGTCATCCGCGCCAAGAGCGGCCTGTTGGGCGCCGAGCAGGGCAGGCTGGGCTGGATGGTCGGCTGGGCCGAGAAGGGCAGCCAGCAAACGGTGTTCGCGCTCAACATGGATTGCGTCGAATCGCGCCACATCGCCGACCGCATGGCGATATCGCTGCAATGCCTCGCCGATATCGGCGGGATCTGACACCCGCCGTCATTCGACTGGCGCAGCGCCGGCCACTGCCCTAGCATCCCGGCGTTCGAAGAAACGCCAGGAGGAATTCCAATGGATGCGCATCCCGCGGCCGGCAAGACGCCGCGCTTCCCGCAACTGACCATGGACCAGCTCGACGAAGCGCAAAGGCCGCTCGGCGAGCAGATCATGAAGGTCTCGAGCACCGGCATTGGCGGACCCTACAATCCGATGCTGCGCAGCCCGGTGCTGGGCCAGCGTCTGTTCGACCTGTTTCATTACCTGCGCTGGGAGACGTCGGTCCCGACAAGACTCAACGAGTTCGCGATCCTGATCATCGGGCGGCAATGGCGCTCGCAGGTCGAATGGTTCGCGCATGCGCCGATTGCCGCGAAGGCGGGGCTTTCGCCCGACATCATCGCCGAGCTCAAGGCCAGCAAGCGGCCGTCGAACATGGCCGAGGATGAGGCGCTGGTGTATGATTTCGTTACCGAGCTCTCCACCACGAAAATGGTGTCTGACAAGACCTTTGCGCGGGCGAAGAAGGTCTTCAACGACCAGCAGATCGTCGACCTCACCGCGGTCGCCGGCAATTACGTCATGGTGGCGATGATGCTGGCGATGGCCGAGCAATCCGTGCCGCCCGGCAAGGAGGAGCCGTTCAAGGTCGGGGAGAAGTGAGGGGCTTGCGATTGTCTGTTTGTTGCGAGTATCGCGCGTCACACTCTGACCGTCATCCTCCGCGAAAGCGGGGGAACCAGTACGCCGCGGCCTCGCGGCTCAATCACAACTGGCTCTGGAATACTGGATCGCCCGGTCAAGCCGGGCGATGACAGTTGTGTGTTTGTCCGGCCGACGGTCCGGCGGCACTACCCCAATTTGAACAGCCCCTGCAAAAACTCGCTGACCGCCTTGCGCGCCTGCTCGGCGGTGGTCGGATTGCCGCCGACATGCGGGTTGAGTTCGATGCAGGCGTCCTGGTAGCGGAACGGCGCTTGCGTGTCGGCATTCATCAGCACGCCGCCTTCGCCTTCCCTGATGTGACAATGCCGCGCGGTCTGCGCGTTGGCGGATACGCTGACGGTGGAAAGGCCGAGCAGGCCCGCGTCAAATCCGTGCGCTGAATCCGGATATTCGGTCAGCGCCACGTCGCGCCTGGCGTCCTGCAGCCGCGCCACATAGGCCTTGCAGGTCGCGACCGGGTTGTAATCGTCCGGCGTGCCATGAAAGATCCGGATCGGGCGGGCGGCCACCTCGGTGTCGGTGGCATAGGTCGTGGAGCAATCCGGGTAGAACGGAATGTAGCCGGCGAACTGCGCGCCGGATTTATTCCAGAGCTTGTTGAAGCGATCGAGGCTGGCGTAGAGCGCGGCCTGTCCGCCGCGCGAAAATCCCATCAGCACGATGCGGTCGGGATCGACACGCGGATGCTTTGCCAATATTTCGAGCGAGCGGTAGATATCGACAATGAAGTTGAGCCGGCCGAGCAGCGCCTGGTTCGGACCGACCGCGGTCAGCCCGCGGCCGGAGAAGCCGTCGATCACGAAGGTCGAAATCCCCATTGAATTGAACTGATGCACCCACGGCTCCATGCTGGCGCCGACGCCGCTCGAGCCGTGCATCAGCACCACCACGGGGAGGCGTCCGTTGCCTTGGGCGATGCGAAATTCGCCGGCGACGGTGACTTGCTTGCCGTTGGCATCGCCGGTCAGGAATTGCTGGTCCGATATCGTCAGCGAGGGGATTGCGTAGAGTTCGACGCGGGCGGCGACCTCCTTCGGCATCGACTGCGCGTTGGTTTCGATCACCGCCAGCAGGATGCCGGTGCAGATGATCCAGGCCGCTCCGGCGGCACGCAGGCCCATTCGCATCGCTTCCCCCGATTGTTGTTGCGCCGATGGCGGCCTTTCGTGCGAATAGAACAAGCCGAAGTTGGGCTGTCAATTCACGGGCGCTTTCGCCGCCGGCCCGATCCGGCCGAGATGGGTATGGGTAAAGCCCGCGAAATATTTCAGGCCGTAGCCGAGCGCGCGGTCGAGGCCGATATGCGCCATCCAGATCAGCGCGATCGAAAGCGTCAGCGGCGAGGCAAACCCGAATCCGAGGGTCATCAGCGTCACCGGCGCCATATAGCTGTGGGCGGCGTTGTAGACGACGGCGCCGGTCCGGGGGCCCCCGAAATAGCCGGCAAAGCTCAGGTCTGGCGCCAGACAAACAGGACGGCGTAGATCCACCACGATCCGCCCCAGACCGCGTACAGCAGCGTCATGCCGGCAAACAGCGTCAGGCCTTCCAGCCGGAGCACGGTGCGCAATCCGCCCGAGACGGTGCCGGTGGCGCTCGCGCTTTCGGGGTCTGTCATGGCGTCGCCTCCGTTGAGGATGCGGATATATTGCCCGCCGGGCAGGGGTGCCAGAGGCCGGGATGGGCGTTTCCCGCCTGCGAAATGCCGTGTTAGAACCGGTTCAAATCCTTTAAACATGACGGGCGGGCGCCAATGAAGGACATCCTGGAAACCCTTGAAGAGCGGCGCGCGGGCGCGAGGGCAGGCGGCGGCGAGAAGCGCATCGAGGCGCAGCATGCCCGCGGCAAGCTGACCGCGCGGGAGCGCATCGAGCTGTTGCTCGACAAGGGCTCCTTCGAGGAATTCGACATGTTCGTCGAGCACCGCTCGACCGAATTCGGCATGGAGAAGACAAAGGTGCCGGGCGACGGCGTCGTCACCGGCTGGGGCACCGTCAACGGCCGCAAGACTTTTGTGTTTGCCAAGGATTTTACCGTATTCGGCGGCTCGCTCTCCGAAACGCATGCGCAAAAGATCGTCAAAATCCAGGACATGGCGATGAAGGCGCGGGCGCCGATCATCGGGCTCTATGACGCCGGCGGCGCGCGCATCCAGGAAGGGGTCGCTGCCCTGGCCGGCTATTCCTATGTGTTCCGCCGCAACGTCATCGCCTCCGGCGTGATCCCGCAGATTTCCGTCATCATGGGCCCCTGCGCCGGCGGCGACGTCTATTCGCCGGCGATGACCGACTTCATCTTCATGGTGAAGAACACCAGCTACATGTTCGTCACCGGCCCCGACGTGGTCAAGACCGTCACCAACGAGGTGGTCACCGCCGAAGAACTCGGCGGCGCCAGCGTGCACGCCACGCGCTCCTCGATCGCCGACGGCGCGTTCGAGAACGACGTCGAGACGCTGTTGCAGATGCGCCGGCTGATCGATTTCCTGCCCGCCAACAACACCGAGGGCGTTCCGGAATGGCCGAGCTTTGACGACATCGGCCGTGTCGACATGTCCTTGGACACGCTGATCCCCGACCATCCGAACAAACCCTACGACATGAAGGAATTGATCCTCAAGGTCGTGGACGAGGGGGATTTCTTCGAAATATCCGAGGCTTTTGCGAAAAACATAGTCACCGGCTTTGGCCGCATCGCCGGGCGCACGGTGGGCTTTGTCGCCAACCAGCCGATGGTGCTGGCGGGCGTGCTGGATAGCGACGCCTCGCGAAAAGCGGCGCGCTTTGTCCGCTTTTGCGATGCCTTCAACATCCCGATCGTCACCTTCGTCGACGTTCCCGGCTTCCTGCCGGGCACCGCGCAGGAATATGGCGGACTGATCAAACACGGCGCCAAGCTGCTGTTCGCGTTTTCGCAATGCACGGTGCCGCTGGTTACCGTCATCACCCGAAAGGCCTATGGCGGCGCGTTCGACGTGATGGCGTCGAAGGAAATCGGCGCCGACATCAACTACGCCTGGCCGACCGCGCAGATCGCGGTGATGGGCGCCAAGGGCGCGGTCGAGATCATCTTCCGCAGCG
>DATNMT010000171.1:0-7601 GCA_035602495.1 Bradyrhizobium sp. | reverse complement strand
TCCTGCAGCCACAGCCAGGGATGGCCGATGGTGCGGGTGACGATGTCGCAGGTCACCGAAAGCGAAAAGCCAAAACACAACACGCCGCACAAGATCATCAGGACCAGTTCGAGCCTGTCGAACGCCCGCCATTTCAGGTGATGCTGTCGCTGCAGCACCAGTTTGTCGGCGATGGTCATGCTCAGAATCCCCATGGGACGGCAGCGCTGAGTGACACCTCATCCTGAGGAGCGGCCTCTTGGCCGCGTCTCGAAGGATGAGGGTTGCGTGTATCGTCTCATGGTTCGAGACGCGCGCAAAGAGCGCGCTCCTCACCATGAGGGTTCTAATTGATCGAGCGGATCAGGGTCTTGATCTTCTCGGCGTGCGGGCCGAGTTCCTTGGCGAGCTTGTCGAGATGGGGGTCGGCGATCTTCTGGAACCCCGCCTTGTCGACATCGGGCACGATCTTGACGCCCAGTTTCTCAAGCTTGGTTGCCGCCGAACGCTCCAGGTCGAACGCGCGCTTGGGTTCCTGCAGGCTGACGTCCCTTGCCGCAGTCAGAACCCACTGTTTCTGCTCAGCGCTCAGGCTTTGCCACAGCTTGTCGCTGATCCACACGATCGCGTTGTTGGCTTCATGCTCGGTCATCGACAGCACCGGCGCCACTTCATAATGCTTGTTGATCAGATAGACGTTGACGCCGTTCTCGCCGAAATCGACCACGCCTGTTTGCAGCGAGGTATAGACGCTGCCAAACGGCATGTGCACGGTCTGCGCCCCGTAGGCGGCGAACATCGCGTCCTCGGTCGCGGTCGCCTGCACGCGGACCTTGTAGCCCTTGAGATCGTCGACCTTGTGCACTTCCTTCTTGCCGTACATGTTCCGGAAGCCCTGGGTGCCGAGCCCGATCGCGTGAATGCCCTGCACGGTGTCGTCGATCATGTCGCCGATCGCCTCGAAAACTTTCGGGTCGGCCACCGCCTTGGTCATGTGGTCTTCGTTGCGGAACAGGAAATGCAGCGACATCACGCCGGCCTGCGGCGAGATCGTCGAGGTGTTGGCCGAAGAGACGATCGCGAAATCGATATCGCCCGACCGCACCAGCTGCAGGATCTGCGGCTCCTGCCCGAGCTGCCCGCCGGGATACTGATCGACCAGCATGGCGCCCTTGCTCAGTTCCTTGAGCCTGGCGGAAAAGATGTCATAGGCGACGCTGTAGCCGGAATTGAGCTGTTGATCGTGGGCGAAGCGATAATGTTTGGCCTCCTGCGCGCCGGCACTCGCGGCGAACATCAGCGTCGCGGCCGCGGCGACAAGCGCTGTCATTCTCTGCAGATACTTCATCACGCGGTTTCCCCCTGTTTTGGTTTTTGCAATCTTCCCATCAAGCTCGCGAGATTGTCAATAAAACATCGGGATGAAAGGCCCGGCGCCGCGCTGTGGAATATAACAGAGCAGGAATTATCGATAATTTTGTGATGCTTCGTGTCGTCCCTGCGAAAGCAGGGACCCATCACCACCGAGGTCAATTGTTAGAAAGCCGTCTAGCTCCAACGCCAAATCGCATGGCCGCAGCGTATGGGTCCCTGCTTGGCGCCTTCGCTAAAGCTTCGGCGGCCCACCGTCATGACCCCGGCGAAGCCTCTTGACCGCCGAAGTCCGCCTTCGGACGAAGGCGGTTGGCGTAGACGGGTCACAGGGACGACATCTGAGGACGAGCCGTTATCAAACTAGTTGATCGCGCGGATCAGGTCCTTGATCTTTTCGGCGTGCGGACCGAGCTCCTTGGCGAGCTTGTCGAGATAGGGGTTGGCGACCGCGATGAAGCCCGACTTGTCGACGTCGGTGACGATCTTGACACCGATCGATTTCAGCTTGTCCTGCGACTGATGCTCGAGCTCGATCGCCTTTGCCGGCTGGCTCTTGTTGACCTCGTCGGCCGCGGCCTGCACCCAGCCCTGCTGCTCCGGCGTCAGGCTGTTCCACACCTTGTCGCTGACCCAGACCAGGCTGTTGTTGGCCTCGTGCTCGGTCATCGACAGCACCGGCGCCACTTCGTAATGCTTGTTGGCGAGATAGACGTTGACGCCGTTTTCGGCGACGTCGACCACGCCGGTCTGCAGCGAGGTGTAGACGCTGCCGAACGGCATATGCACGATCTGCGCGCCATAAGCCGGGAACATGGTGTCCTCGGTGGGCGTCGCCTGCACCCGCACCTTGAGGCCCTTCATATCGCCGATGTTCCTGATCTCGCGCTTGGAATACATGCTGCGCAGGCCGAGCGTCGAGAGTGCGATGACATGCGCGCCCTGCACGGTATCGGCGATCATGGCCTTGACCGCCTTGGACACTTCGGGATCGGCGATCGCCTTGATCAGGTGCGCCTCGGAGCGGAACAGGAAATGCATCGACATCACGCCGGCCTGTGGCGACAGCGTCGCGGCATTGGCCGAGGATGAAATGCAGAATTCGATATCGCCCGCTTTCACCAGCTGCAGCACCTGGGGCTCCTGCCCGAGCTGTGCGCCGGGATACTGATCGATCAGCATGGTGCCCTTGCTCAGCGCCTTGAGCTTGTCGGCGAAGATATCGCCGAGGATACCGTATCCAGTTGTCTTCGGCTGATCGTAGGCGAAGCGATAGTGTTTTGCTTCCTGCGCGCTGGCGCCAGCGGCCGTCAGAATCGCGAATGCGGCGGTGACCGCTGCGAGAATCCTTCCCAGATTGCTCATCGTCTCCCCCTTGATGTGATGTTTTTCTTTGATCATCCCATCGCGCTTGTTTGAATGTCAATCAAACAAAGGGCGGAAACGCGGTTGCGAGATGGACGCCGCTATCCTGCGGTAGCAATGATCGGTCGCGCCCTTCACTCAGTCGTCATCATCCGCGAAAGCGGATGATCCAGTACGCCGCGGCCCGTCGGCTCTATCGCGAGCGCCAGCGATTACTGGATGCCCCGCTTTCGCGGGGCATGACGGTTAAAAAGATCGCTACTTCCCCTTCCCTCGCATGAAATCGAAATCGCAGCCTTCGTCGGCCTGCAGGATGGTCTCGTTGAACAGATGCGCGTAGCCGCGGCTCGCCCATTTCGGGGTCGAAGGCGGCGTCAGCGTGGCGCGGCGCTTTTCAAGCTCAGTGGCGTCGACCAGCAGATCGATGCTGCGCTTGGCAACATCGAGCCGGATCATGTCGCCATTCTTCACCAGCGCCAGCGGGCCGCCGACCGCTGATTCCGGGGTGATGTGCAGCACGATGGTGCCGAACGCGGTGCCGCTCATCCGTGCGTCCGAGATCCGCACCATGTCCTTGACGCCGGTGCGCAATATCTTCCGCGGGATCGGCAGATAGCCCGCCTCCGGCATGCCCGGCGCGCCCTTCGGGCCGGCGTTGCGCAGCACCAGCACGTCGTCGGCGGTGACATCGAGCGCGGGATCGTCGACCCGCAGCGTCATATCTTCGACGGAATCGAACACCACGGCGCGGCCGGTATGTTGCAGCAGTTTTGGACTCGCTGCCGAATGTTTTATGACGGCGCCGCGCGGCGCGAGATTGCCGTGCAATACCGCCATCGCGCCTTCCGGCTTGATCGGATTGTTGCGCGGGCGGATCGCATCCTGTCCCGGCACTTCCTCGGCGCCGGCGACGACATCGCGCAAGCTCGCCCCGGTGATGGTCCTGGCGTCGAGGTCGAGCAGATCGCCGAGCTGCGCCATCAGTTTCGGCAACCCCCCGGCATGATGGAAATGCTCCATGTAATGCTCGCCCGACGGTTTCAGGTCGATCAGCACCGGCACCTCGCGGCCGAGCTTGTCAAAGCTCTCGAGATCGATGCGGTGCGCGGTGCGGTTGGCGATCGCGGTGAGATGAATGAGCCCGTTGGTCGATCCGCCGATCGCCTGCAGCACCACCTGCGCATTCCGGAACGAGGACCTGGTCAAGAGTTCGCTGGGCTTTGGACCTTTCGCCAGGGCCATCGCGGCGGCGACCTTGCCGCTGGCTTCCGCCAAGCGAAAACGCTCGGCATGCGGCGCGGGGATGGTCGCGCTCATCGGCAGCGACAGGCCGAGCGCCTCGGTGATGCAGGCCATGGTCGAGGCGGTGCCCATCACCATGCAGGTCCCGACCGACGGCGCGAGCCTTCCGTTGACGGCCTCGATCTCGACATCGTCGATTTCGCCGGCGCGATATTTCCCCCACAGGCGCCGGCAATCGGTGCAGGCCCCCAGCACCTCGCCCTTGTGATGGCCGACCACCATCGGTCCGACCGGGATTACCACGGTCGGCAGATCGGCCGAGACCGCGGCCATAATCTGCGCCGGCAAGGTCTTGTCGCAGCCGCCGATCACGACGACGGCGTCCATCGGCTGGGCGCGGATCATCTCCTCGGTATCCATCGCCATCAAATTGCGCAGATACATCGAGGTCGGATAGGCAAAACTCTCGGCGATCGAGATGGTCGGAAACACCATCGGCATCGCGCCGGTCAGCATCACGCCGCGTTTCACCGCCTCGATGATCTGCGGGACGTTGCCGTGGCACGGATTGTAGTCGCTGTAGGTGTTGGTAATGCCGACGATGGGGCGGTTCAGCGCATCGTCGGAATAGCCCATCGCCTTGATGAAGGCCTTGCGCAGGAACAGCGAAAACCCGGCATCGCCATAACTCGTCAGTCCCTTGCGCAATCCGTCAGCCATCTCGGGGATTTCCTTCTCGTCCTGCATCCACTTATGGAGTCCGCAGAATTATTGTCAATATTTGATCATTGGGCCTCGAATACCACAAATTTGCGCTGAAACCACCGCTATTATTGACAATGAATTTCCTGCGTGCTGATTTCAGGTCATGATTGGAATCCACCGCCCATGAAGCCGCAGGCATCATTGCCGGAAACTTCGGCGCTGACGCGCGAGGAAGAGCAGGCGGAAGTGATCCGCAGGCTCGAGGAGGACATCATCTTCGGCCGCTTCGCGCCGGGCTCGCGGCTGGTCGAGGACACCCTGATGAGCTGCTACGGCGCCAGCCGGCATTTTGTCCGGCAGGCATTGTTCCAGCTCGAGCGCCAGGGCATCGTGCTGCGCGAGAAAAATATCGGCGCCACCGTACGGTTCTATTCGGCGGAGGAAGTGCGGCACATCTACGAAGTGCGTGAAATGCTGACGCGGCAGGCGGCGCTGATGATCACGCTGCCCGCGCCGACTGAGCTGATCGAGCAGTTGATCGAACTGCAGCGGCAATACTGCGCCAAAGCCGACGCGCAGGACCTGCGCGGCATCCACGAGGCCAACGACGCCTTTCACGTCGCGCTGTTCTCGGCCTGCGGCAATCCCTATCTGGTGCGCTCGCTGCAGGACTATATGAACCTGACGCTGCCGATGCGCGCCAAGAACCTCGCCGACACGGCGGGCCTGGCGCTGTCGCGCCGCCAGCATGAATTCATGATCGAGCTGCTGAGGGGGCGCGACGGCTGGGCGCTGGCGCAGCTCTGCGTCGATCACATGCAATTCAGCAAATCGGATTATCTCGGGCGGATCGGGGTTGGTTAGTCGTTGTCATTCCGGGATGCGCGAAGCGCAGACCCGGAATCTCGAGCTGATTTAACGATCCCAAGACAACATCGGGACTCCGGGTTCGCGCTGACGCGCGCCCCGGAATGACGTGACCGTCATTTCCAGTCGATGATCCCGCTGCTGTCGCCATCGAACTCCATGCCGCAGAACGCGCCGCCCTGGTAGAAATCGCCGACCGGATCGGGCGGCAGTTTTGCCTGTTCGGCGAAGGCGTGTTCGCGGAAATCCTCGGCGCGGCCGGTCGGGCGATAGCCGAGGTCGTAGGCGCGGTGGTTGTCCCACCATGAGCGCTCGTTGTAGGAGGCGCCGTAGAAGATTTCGAAATGGATATCGGGATGATCGAGCCCGATCCGGCACAGCTGCACCAAATCTTCCGGCTTCAGCCAGATCGCGAGCCGGCGATGATCCAGCGGCTTTTCCCCGAAATTGCCGATGCGGATGCAGCTGACTCCAAGGCCATGTTTGTCGGCATAGAGCGCGCCGACCGCTTCGCCAAACACCTTGCTGACGCCGTAGCGGCTGTCCGGGCGCGCGGTGACGTCGGTGCCGATCCGGTGATGGCGCGGATAGAAGCCCACCGCATGGTTCGATGATGCGAACACGATCCGCTTGACGCCCTTCTTGCGCGCCGCCTCGAACAGATTGTAGCAGCCGATGATGTTGGACTGCAGGATCGAATCCCAGGGGCCTTCGACCGAATAGCCGCCGAAATGCAGGATGCCGTCGATGCCATCGCAGATCGCCTCGACCTGCGCCGGATCGGCCAGCTCGGCCGCCTTGAATTTCTCGCCTCTGCCGAGATCGGCGGGCGTCTTCAGGTCGCTCAACAGCAGGTCCGGATAGATCGGCGGCAGCAGTTTTCGCAAGCTCGTGCCGATTCCCCCCGACGCGCCGGTCATCAATATGCGTGGCATTTCTTCCCTCTTCATTGCCGACCGATTTGCGGTCGCTGGCCGACAATGATAGCAAACCAATCTGCGAGGAAACGCAACAACAACGAGAACAGCAAATGTCCGAGGCAAAATCCCCCCGCGCCGGCTGGCAGCCGGCGACCTGTTATCCGGATCCTTCGATCCACGCGCTCGATCCGAGATTCGAAAAATACTGGCTAAAGCTGTCGGTGGTGGAGCGGCTGACCACGGGATTGCGCTGGGCCGAAGGCCCGGTGTGGTTCGGCGACGGTCGCTATCTCTTGTGCAGCGATATTCCCAACCAGCGCATCATCAAGTGGGAAGAGGAAACCGGCGCGGTCAGCATTTTCCGCAAACCCTCGAATTTCGCCAACGGCAACACCCGCGACCGCCAGGGCCGGCTGGTCACTTGCGAGCATGGCGGGCGCCGCGTGGTGCGGACCGAATATGACGGTTCGATAACGGTGCTGATGGATTCCTTCGACGGCAAGCGGCTGAACTCGCCGAACGACGTGGTGGTGAAATCCGACGGCTCGATCTGGTTCACCGATCCGATCTTCGGCCTGCTCGGCAATTACGAGGGTTACAAGGCCGAACCCGAGATCGACATGAACGTCTACCGAATCGACAGCGTGACCGGGAAATCCACCATCGTCGCGACCGGCGTGCTCGGGCCAAACGGGCTGTGCTTCTCGCCAGACGAGAAGATCCTCTACATCATTGAATCCCGCGGCGTGCCGACCCGCAAGATCCTAGCCTATGACGTCAGCCCGGGCGGCGACACCATTTCCAACAAACGCGTGTTCGTCGATGCCGGCACCGGCACGCCCGACGGCATGCGCAGCGACATCGACGGCAATCTGTGGTGCGGCTGGGGCATGGGCGATCCCGAGCTCGACGGCGTCGTGGTGTTTGCGCCCGACGGCGTGATGATCGGCCGCATCGCGCTGCCCGAGCGCTGCGCCAACCTCTGCTTCGGCGGCGTCAAGCGCAACCGCCTGTTCATGGCCGCGAGCCACTCGCTCTATTCGGTCTTTGTGAACACCCAAGGCGCCATCGGCGGCTGAGCGTCCAAGCCCCCTGATCCGAACGGGCGTCGAAGCGGCGGGGTGGGGCTTGAGCTTTTTTGAAAAAACAACC
>DATNMT010000601.1:0-15193 GCA_035602495.1 Bradyrhizobium sp. | reverse complement strand
TCCCGATTCCCGTCACCATCGTCTCCGGCGACCTCAGCGACGAGCATATCGACGCCCTGTCGTAGGCCCTTCAGGCCCCTGATACGGCTGGGAAACCCTGGTCTGCGCCCCTTGACCGTGCATCGGCCATCGCCATCTGCTATGGGGTCAGCCACGCGCCGGCCTTGAACCGGCGACGCCGGAGAAAGCCATGTTCATCCAGACCGAAGCCACCCCCAATCCCGCCACCCTGAAATTCATTCCCGGCCGCACCGTGCTCGACGGCGGCACCCTGGAATTTACCAGCCGCGACGCCGCCACGCGCTCGCCGCTCGCCGAGAAATTGTTCGGCGTGCCCGGCGTTACCAGCGTGTTCTACGGCGCCGACTTCGTCACCGTGACGAAGGCGGACGGCGACTGGCAGCATCTCAAGCCCGCGATCCTCGGCGCCATCATGGAGCACTATATGTCGGGCGCGCCGCTGTTGGCCGACGGCAGTGCCGGCAGCGACGAGGCCGCCGACGAGGAGAGCGAATTCTTCAACGAGGCCGACGCCGAGACGGTCGAGATGATCAAGGACCTGATCGAGACCCGGGTGCGCCCGGCGGTCGCCAACGACGGCGGCGACATCACGTTCCGCGGCTTCAAGGACGGCATCGTCTATCTCAACATGAAGGGCTCCTGCGCGGGCTGCCCGTCATCCACCGCCACCCTGCAGCACGGCATCCAGAACCTGCTGAAGCATTTCGTGCCCGACGTGGTCGAAGTCCGGCCGGTGTGAAGGGAGCGGCGAATAGTGAGTAGCGAATGGCGAATGGCGGCTTCCGCTGACTTTCCATTCGCTATTCGCCACTCCCTATTCGCCCGCCCCCCATGCTGATCCTCGCCATCGACACTGCGCTCGATGCCTGCGCCGCGGGCGTTCTCGACACCGAAGCCGGCAAACTGGTTGCGCAGCAATCGCTCGCCATGAAGCGCGGCCATGCCGAAGCCCTGATGCCGTTGATCGCGCGCGTCATGAAAGAGTCCGGCATCGCCTTCACCTCGCTCGACCGCCTCGCGGTGACCACCGGCCCGGGCAGCTTTACCGGATTGCGGGTCGGACTTTCTGCCGCCCGCGGCATTGCCCTGGCCGCGGGCAAGCCGGTGGTCGGCGTGACCACACTGGCGGCCTATGCCGCGCCGGTCGTCAACGAGAGCGCCGAGCGCCCGGTGATCTCCGCCATCGATGCGCGGCATGACCAGGTGTATTATCAGGCGGTGGGCGGCAACGGCAGTTCGCTGATCCTTCCGCGGCTCGGGCCGGTCGCGGAAGCGCTCGGGGCCTCGCGGTTCGGCGCGCCGCATCTGGTCGGCAACGCCGCCGGGATGCTGGCCGACCGCTGGCCCGCGCACGCGCCGCCGCCCTTCAAGGTCGACACACAGGCCGCCCCCGACATCGCCTGGGTGGGGTGGCTCGGGGCCGCGGTCAGTCCGGACACCGCCCCGGCCCGCCCGTTTTATCTGCGCGCGCCCGATGCCAAACCGGCAAAAGACCCGCTGCCGAAGTCTTCGCAGCCTTCGCCGCCATGATGGCGTGGCTGTCGGATTGGTGGAGCGGCGGCACGCCGTCGGTCGAGCCGGCGAGCTTGCGCGACGCCACGCGCCTGGCGCAATTGCATGGCGCCTCGTTTCACCGCGGCTGGGGCGAAAGCGAATTCGAATCGATGCTGACCGAACGCAACACGCTGGTGCACCGGTTGAGGATCGGGCGCAAGACCGTCGGCTTTGCGGTGTCGCGCATGGCCGCCGACGAGGCCGAAATACTTTCGATCGCGGTGGCGTCGAGCCATCGCGGCCGCGGCCTGTCCCGCAACCTGTTGCTGACGCATCTCGGCCATCTCGCCGGCCACGGCGTCCGCACCGTGTTCCTCGAGGTCGAGGAAAACAATCAGCCGGCGCGGCGGCTTTACGAACGGGCCGGATTTGGCGTCGCCGGGCGCCGCGAGCGCTATTACCGGCAGGCCAGCGGGGAACAATTGAACGCGCTTCTGATGCGCCGTGACTTGTCGTAAGCCGCGCGCGGTGGCACAACTGCACTGGCTATTTCCAGGCGAAACCCATGACCGCACTTAAATCCACGCCCGCGCTCAAGGCCACCGGCATCGAGGCCCGCTGCGCCGCCACCGGCATGCGCATGACCGAGCAGCGCCGCGTCATCGCGCGCGTGCTGGCGGAAGCCTGCGATCATCCCGACGTCGAGGAACTGTATCGCCGCTGCGTCGCCGTCGACGACAAGATCTCGATCTCGACGGTATATCGGACGGTAAAGCTGTTCGAGGACGCCGGCATCATCGAACGCCACGATTTTCGCGAAGGCCGCGCCCGCTACGAGCAGATGCGCGACAGCCACCACGACCATCTGATCAATCTGCGCGACGGCAAGGTGATCGAATTCACCAACGAAGAGATCGAAAAGCTGCAGGCCGAAATCGCCCGCAAGCTCGGCTACAAGCTGGTCGATCACCGGCTGGAATTGTATTGCGTCCCGCTGGACGACGAGAAGTTGTAGGCGCGTGCAGCTCCCGAAGCCAGGCGTCGATCTCGTCATCTTCGATTGCGACGGCGTGCTGGTCGACAGCGAGGTCATTTCCTGCCGCGCGCATGCGGAAACCCTGACCCGCCACGGCTACCAGATCACATCAGATCAGGTGCTCGATCGCTTTCTCGGCGTATCGGACCGCGAGGCGCGGCTGACCATCGAGGCCGAACTCGGCCGCCACCTGCCGGACGATTTTGAAGATGAGGTCAAGCAGGCCACGCTGCGATTCTATGGCGGCGATCTGCGGGGGATAGCCTTCGTCGGCGAGGCGATCGAGGCGATCGGCCTGCCGACATGCGTGGCGTCGAGTGGGACGCCGGAGAAGATTCGCCACGGCCTCAACTGCGCGGGGCTCTACGACCGGCTCGCGCCCCACATCTTCTCGGCCACCCAGGTCGAGCGCGGCAAGCCCGCGCCCGATCTGTTTCTGTTTGCCGCCGAACAGATGCGGGCATCGCCGCAACGCTGCGTCGTGATCGAGGACAGCGTGCCCGGAATCGCCGGCGCCCGCGCCGCCGGGATGACCGTGCTCGGTTTTCACGGCGGCAGCCATTGCCGGCCCGGCTATTCCGATACGCTGCGCGCCGCAGGCGCCCAAGTGACTTTCGACGACATGCGGCAATTGCCCGGCCTGATCGGGCAAATCGGGACAGATTAGACCCCCGTCATTCCGGGGCGGCTCGCAGAGCCGAACCCGGAATCTCGAGATTCCGGGTTCGGTACGCGCTGGATTTTCGCCGATTTAGTCTATATTTGACCCCGGTGCCGCAATGGCGCCGTCTCAGCACAGCATTCAGGTTCCATGCCTCAGCCGCGCAAGCTGCATATCAAGTCATATGGTTGTCAGATGAACGTCTACGATGCGCAGCGCATGGTGGACACACTGGCAGGCGAGGGCTTCGTCGAAACGGCAAGCGTCGATGATGCGGACCTCGTCATCCTCAACACCTGCCACATCCGCGAAAAGGCTTCCGAGAAGGTTTACTCGGAGCTTGGGCGGCTGCGCGCCGTCAAGGACGAAGCTGCGCGTCAGGGCCGCGCCATGAGTATCGCGGTGGCCGGCTGTGTCGCGCAGGCGGAAGGCGCGGAGATCGTCCGCCGCGCGCCGGTGGTCGATGTCGTGGTCGGCCCGCAAAGCTATCATCATCTGCCGCAGCTGCTGGCGCAGGCGAAGCGCGACGGCCGGGCGATGGAGACCGAATTCCCGATCGAGGACAAGTTCGGCTTTCTAGCTCCGCCGCAACCGCAAGCGATTCGCTTGCGCGGCATCTCGTCATTCGTCACCGTGCAGGAGGGCTGCGACAAGTTCTGCACCTTCTGCGTGGTGCCTTACACCCGCGGCGCGGAAGTGTCGCGGCCGGTGGCGAAAATCGTCGACGACGTGGAAAGGCTCGTCGACAATGGCGTGCGCGAAATCACCCTGATCGGACAGAACGTCAACGCCTATCACGGCGAAGGGCCGGACGGACGGGTCTGGCCGCTTGGCACGCTGTTGCGCCGGCTCGCCGAAATTCCCGGCATCGCCCGGCTGCGCTACTCGACCAGCCACCCCCGCGATGTCGACGACACGCTGATCGAAGCGCACCGCGATTTGCCCACGCTGATGCCGTTCGTGCACCTCCCCGTGCAATCCGGTTCCGACCGGATCCTGTCAGCCATGAACCGCAGACATACCGCAGGCGATTACCGCAGGGTCATCGACCGTTTCCGCGCCGCTCGCCAAGACATTGCATTTTCATCGGATTTTATCGTGGGCTTCCCCGGCGAGAGCGCGGAAGATTTTGCCGCCACCCTCGCGCTTGTCACGCAAATCGGATACGCTGGCGCCTATTCGTTCAAATACTCGCCGCGGCCGGGGACGCCGGCGGCGGACATCCGGGAGACGGTTTCAGCGGAAGAAATGGACGAGCGATTGGTGCGGCTTCAGGAATTGATCGACAGCCAGCAATCGGCCTTCAATACGGCTGCGATTGGCAACACCGTCGATGTGCTGTTTGAACGCGAAGCCCGCAATCCCGGCCAGATCGTCGGACGCACCGCCTATCTGCAGCCGGCGCATGTGATGGCCTCGCCCGATCTGATCGGGCAGGTCTTGCCGGTCAGAATCGAGAGCCTCGAGCGCTACAGCCTGCTGGGCCGGCTTGCGCCGTCTTCGCAAGTGCCCGCCATCCAGCCTGCGTCTTCCCGAACGACCAATTCTTCTCCAACTTCAGTGGGAGCCTGAACCATTGCCCAAAAGCGCATCGGATTCGCCTTCGCTTGCTCCCAGCCGCAAACTTGACCGCGACCTGCAAATCCCGCCCGAGACGCAAGTCGTCATCGATTTCGATGACAACCGCGCGGCGTCGGCGCTGGTCGGGCCTTACGGACAGAACCTGGCGCTGATCGAACGCCGGCTCGGCGTGGTGGTCGATTCGCGCGGCAACCACATCTCGATCGCCGGATCGCGCGACGGCTGCGACGCGGCGCGGCGGGTGCTGGAGGCGTTGTACGCACAAGCCGTCCAGGGCCACGATCTGGCGCAGGGCGACGTCGAGGGCGCGATCCGCGCCGTAATCGCGCAGGGCTCGCTGTTCGAATTCGACGCCAAGACCGTCAAATCGTCGTTCGAGACCTTCAATCTGCGCAAGCGCCCGGTGCGGGCGCGCACCGCCGCCCAGGACTCCTATATTCGCGCGCTGAAACGCCACGAGCTGGTGTTCGGCATCGGCCCGGCCGGCACCGGCAAGACCTGGCTTGCGGTCGCGCATGCCGCGCAATTGTTCGAGCGCAAGGAGGTCGATCGCATCATCCTGTCGCGGCCGGCGGTCGAGGCCGGCGAACGGCTGGGATTTTTGCCCGGCGATCTGCGCGAGAAGGTCGATCCGTACCTCAGGCCGATCTATGACGCGCTGTACGACCTGATGGATTCGCGGATCGTCGAGCGCGCGCTGCAGGCCGGCGAAATCGAGATCGCGCCGCTCGCTTTCATGCGCGGCCGGACGCTGACCAACGCCGCCATCATTCTCGACGAGGCCCAGAACACCACCTCGATGCAGATGAAGATGTTCCTGACGCGGCTTGGCGAGAACAGCCGCATGATCATCACCGGCGATCCCTCCCAGGTCGATCTGCCGAACGGCCAGACCTCGGGCCTTGCGGAGGCCGCCAGACTGCTCGACGGCGTCGAGGGCATCGCGCAGGTGAAATTCACGGCCGAAGACGTGATCCGCCACGAACTGGTGGCGCGGATCGTCGCCGCCTATGAAGGATTGCCGCAGCGGCCGGCAACCAGCAAGCCTTGATGCCGAAATCCGCCGCAAGCCGCGCGCCGGAAGCGATTTCGGGGCGCCAACGAAATTCGAAAGCGATGGCGCAAACTGCCGTTCCCATCACCGAGGTTCTTGTCGTCGCCGAGTGCTGGCAGACCGAGCCCGACGCCGAGGCCGTGATTCAGCGCGCCGTCGCCACCGCGGCCGAGATGGTGGAAGCCGATGTCGGCGAAGCCGAACTCGCGGTCATGCTGACCGACGACGCCGGAATTCGCACGCTGAACGGCAACTGGCGCGGCATCGACAGGCCGACCAATGTGCTGTCGTTTCCGGCCTTGCCGCCGACCGGCGCAAAGCGCCCCGGCGACGCGCCGCACATGCTCGGCGACATCGCGATCGCCTACGAGACCACCCGCAAGGAAGCCGATGACGAACAAAAGCCGTTCGATCATCACTTAAGCCATCTGGCGGTCCATGGTTTCCTGCATTTGATCGGTTACGATCACGAAAACGACGACGACGCCGAAGCCATGGAAGCGCTCGAAGCCGAGATCCTGGCGCAACTCGGCATTCCCGATCCCTATGCGGATCGGGAGCGGATGGAATGAAATGGCGGACTCCGAACCGACCCACGACAATCCGCGCAACACGCGCAACCTGCCGGCCGTGATACCGCCGAACGAGGTCATGCACCCGGTCGTCGACAATTGGCTGACGCGGGCGATCCGCACGCTGTTCGGCTGGAAGCCCGGATCGGTGCGCGACGACCTGCAGGTCGTGCTCGATGCCTCGACGCCGGACGAGGTCGGCTTTTCGGCGATCGAGCGCACCATGCTGCGCAATATCCTTTCGCTGCATGAGCGGCGTATCGCCGACGTCATGATCCATCGCGCCGACATCATCGCGGTGAAGCGCGACATTCCGCTCGGCGAGTTGATGAGCCTGTTCGAGAGCGCCGCGCATTCGCGGCTGGTGGTCTACAACGAAACCCTCGACGATCCCGAAGGCATCGTGCACATCCGCGACCTCTTGGCGTTCATGACCGCAAAGGCGCGAATATCGGAGACGGGCAAAGGCAAGACAAGACGCAAGAAGCCTGTTCCCGCCGGCCTCGATCTGCGCGCGGTCGATCTGGCGCTGCCGCTTTCGGACGCCAAGATCATCCGCAAACTGCTGTTCGTGCCGCCGTCGATGCGAGCGATCGATCTGCTGGCGCAGATGCAGGCTTCCCGCATCCATCTGGCGCTGGTGGTGGACGAGTATGGCGGCACCGACGGGCTGGTGTCGATCGAGGACATCGTCGAACAGATCGTCGGCGAGATCGACGACGAGCATGACAGCGACGAACCGCCCGCGATCGTGCGACAGGCGGACAATTCCTTCATCGCCGACGCCCGCGCCAGCCTTGACGACGTCCGCTCCGTGATCGGCGAGGATTTTGTGACCGGCGAGGCCGGCGAAGAGGTCGAGACCCTCGGCGGCTATCTGGTGACCCATGTCGGCCGGCTGCCGGTGAGCGGCGAGGTGATTTCCGGCCCCGGCAATTTCGAAATCGAGGTGCTCGATGCCGATCCGAGGCGCGTCAAGCGCCTGCGCATCGCGACCCGCAGGGAACGCACTTCTCCGCGCGCGCCGCGCGAAAGCCGCCGCCGCGGAGCCGCGCCCGAGGCCGATCCCGCACAGGCCAATGACAATGCGAGCCCGACGCCCGGCGATGGAGCCGGTTCGCAGTGATCCCTTCGGATAAACTCCGCGCGCTCGGTCTTGCGATCATCCTGGCCTGGGGCTGGAAGCGCGCCGCCATTGCGCTCACCGCCGGAGCGCTGTCGGCGCTCGCGATGGCGCCGTTCAACGCCTGGCCGGTGCTGTTTTTGACCTTTCCGGTGATGGTGTGGCTGATCGACGGCGCCGGCGCCGGCGGAATGCGCGGCGTGCCGGCGGCGGCGATGTCGGGCTTCTGGTTCGGGCTCGGCTATTTCGTGCCGGGACTGTACTGGATCGGTTACGCGTTCCTGGTCGATGCATCGACATTTGCCTGGCTGATGCCATTCGCGGTGCTGGGCCTGCCGGCCTATCTTGCGCTGTTCACCGCATTCGGCTTTGCGCTGGCACGCCTGATCTGGACCCGGGACACCTCGCGGGTGATCGCGCTCGCCGCGGCCCTCACGATCAGCGAATGGCTGCGCGGCCATGTGCTGACCGGCTTTCCCTGGAATGCGTTCGGCTACGCGCTGACCGAGCCGCTGCCGCTGGCGCAGACCGCGTCGCTGGTCGGGCTGTGGGGCCTTACGTTTCTGAGTGTCGCTGTCTTCGCAAGCCCGGCGGTACTGATCGACGGCCGCGCGCTCGGGCGAAAGCCGTGGATCGCGCCGGCGCTGGCGCTGGCGCTGCTGGTCGCCATGGGCGTTTTCGGCGGCATTCGCCTGCGCCTGCAGCCGACTGCGACGGTTGCGAACGTAAAGCTGCGGATCATGCAGCCCAACCTGCAGCAGGACGTGCGATTCAATTACGCCGCCAAGGCGGAGGTGATGCAAAAATATCTCACGCTGTCCGACCGCGCCTCCGGACCGGAGTCCACCGGCGTCCGCGACGCCAGCATCCTGATCTGGCCGGAATCGGCGTTCCCGTTTTTCCTGACGCGCGAAGCCGACGCGATGGCACAGATCGCCGAGCTGTTGCCCAAGGGCACCGTCCTGATCACCGGCTCGGTGCGCGCCCCCGAGCTGCCGCCCGGCGCACGAATCACCCGCGCCTATAACTCGATCTACGTCATCGACCACGATGGCAGCGTACTTTCGGTCTACGACAAGCTGCATCTGGTGCCGTTCGGCGAATATTTGCCGTTCCAGGACTGGATGGAAAGGCTCGGCTTCGTGCAGCTCACCAAGGTTCAGGGCGGATTCATTCCCGGCACGCGGCGCCACACTTTGCAGATTCCAAATGCGCCACGGGCGCTACCCTTGATTTGCTATGAAGCGATTTTTCCCGGCGACGTTGCAGCGCGCGACGATCGTCCGGGCTGGATCGTCAATTTGACCAATGACGGCTGGTTTGGAATTTCCACCGGTCCCTACCAGCATCTGCAGCAGGCGCGGCTGCGCGCGATCGAGGAAGGATTGCCGGTGGTTCGTGCGGCAAATACCGGCATTTCAGCGGTCATCGATCCCTTGGGGCGAATCGTCGCGCGGCTCGGCCTCGGCGTCGAGGGCGTGCTGGATTCCAGCCTGCCCTCGGCGATTGCGCCGACGGTTTACGCGCGCACCGGCGATATTCCTGCCGGGATTATGATCGCCGCCGCCTTGTTTTTCGTCATCCGGCCGCGCGCTTCGAAACGGACTTCTTGACGCCTTTATTTTCATGATTGGTTTCGGTTAACCGGCAGAAGCATCGGTGGGAGGAAATCCAGAGTTGACAGACCTACCGTGCAGTCAGCATTCTGTCCCACAAGTCAAGAAACGATCCTGTCCGTCCGCCACTGAAATTTCTTTCATAACTCCCCGACGCTTCCGAACAGGATTTGACGGTATCGGCGCCCGAGGCATAACTTTCGTCGTGCCTCGTCCCAAACGGCGTATCCCAAGGAGTGTTGGAGATGTCGACCAAAGCGCCCAACCCTGTTGACAAATATGTCGGCAGTCGCGTGCGCATGCGCCGCATCATGCTCGGCATGAGTCAGGAGAAACTCGGCGAAGCCCTCGGTCTCACCTTCCAGCAGGTACAGAAATACGAGAAGGGCACCAACCGGGTCGGAGCCAGCCGCATCCAGCAGATCTCCGAAATCCTTCAGGTCCCGGTTTCGTTTCTGTTCGAGGGCGGACCGAGCGGCACCGCCAGCGCCGAGGGGTTTGCCGAAGGCAGTTCGCCGGCCTACGTCTCCGATTTTCTGGCGACCTCCGAGGGCCTGGCGCTGACCCGCGCCTTCACCCGCATCACCGACGCCAAGCTCAGGCGCAGCATTGTCGAACTGGTCGAGCAGATCGCTGCGCGCGAGGGGCCCGACAAGCGCTGAGCATTCGGCGAATTCCGCCTGGAGCGAAAACGCGCTAGTGTCGCGATGCCACCGGTTGATTGATCCTTCCCACCCGAGATGAAGAGCGGCATGCTGACGACAACCAATCCCTTCGATTCCAAAACCATCCTCGACGGCATCCGCCGCTGGGTTGAAGTCGAGACCCCGACGGAAGCGCCCGGGCAGGTCAACAAGCTCGCGACCATGGTCGCGGACGGCTACCGCGATTTGCCCGCCACGATCGAGCGCGTCGCCGGGCGAAACGGCTGCGGCGATCACCTGGTGGCGCGATCGTCCTGGGGCCAGGACGCGCCGGGAATCCTCATTCTCAGCCATCTCGATACCGTGCACCCGATCGGTTTCATCGGGCGTCTGCCGTTCAAGATCGAGGGCGACAGCGCGTTCGGTCCGGGTATCTACGACATGAAGGGCGGCGCATATCTGGCCTATCATGCGTTCCGGCAGATTTGCGCCGATGCTGCGCGTTCGCCGCTCGGCGTGACGCAATTGTACGTCTCGGACGAAGAGATCGGCAGCCCGACCTCGCGCACGCTGATCGAAGCCGAGGGGCGCAAGGCAAAATATGTGCTGGTGACCGAGCCCGCCCGCGACGGCGGCAAAATCGTCACCGGGCGCAAGGGCGTCGCCCGCTTCGAAGTATTCATCAAAGGCGTCCCAGCGCATGCTGGCACCAAGCCCGAGGACGGCCGCAGCGCGATCCGCGAGCTCGCCAACGTCATCCAGACGCTGGAGGCCATGAACGATTTGAAGCGCGGCGTCAGCGTCAATGTCGGGGTCGTCCGAGGCGGCACCCGGCCGAACGTCATCGCGGAGGAGGCCTATGCCGAGGTCGACATGCGGGTGCCGACCATTGCCGATGCCGACGAACTCGTGCCCAAAATCCTCGGCCTGAAATCACGCACCGAAGGCGTCAGCGTCAAGGTCGTCGGCGAATTGAACCGGCCGCCCTACGAAAAGGGCAATGCGGGCGCGGCCCTTTTCGAACACGCCAGGACGCTTGCCGCCGAAATCGGCTTCGAACTGGTGGATACGACGACCGGCGGCGGCTCCGACGGCAATTTCACCGCGCCGCATACCGCAACGCTGGACGGCCTCGGCGTCGACGGCAAGGGCGCGCATACCCATTACGAGCAGATCTATATCTCGTCGATCGAGCCGCGCGCACGGTTGTTGTACCGGCTGTATCAGACGCTGCGATGAGCGGGCGCGATCCGGCGAATCGCGATGCATCGACCAATGACGGTGCCCTCCACCCGCACGGTTCGTTTTTCGGGCGGCGCAAGGGCCACAAGCTTCGCGCGCATCAGGCCGACCTGATCGAACACCTGTTGCCGCGGCTGGCGCTCGATATCGCAAGTCCCTGCCCGCCCGATCTCGCCGGCCTGTTCGATCCGCCGGCCGATGCCGTCAGGCTCGAAATCGGTTTTGGCGGCGGCGAACACCTGATCGCGGAAGCGCGCGCCTTTCCATGTAGCGGCTTCATCGGCTGCGAGCCCTATGTCAACGGCATGGCCAAGATCCTGACCCGGATCGAGGCGCACAATATCGGCAACATCCGCCTGTTCGCGGGCGACGCCGCGGAACTTCTGGCATGGGCGCCGCCGTGCTCGCTCGCGCGGATCGACTTGATCCATCCCGATCCCTGGCCGAAGCGGCGGCACTGGAAGCGGCGCTTCGTGCAGGATGCCAATGTGACCGCCATGGCGCGCGTGCTGAAGCCGGATGGCGAGTTTCGTTTCGTCAGCGACATCGACGATTACTGTGCCTGGACGCTGGCACATCTTTCGCGCGCACCTGATTTCGTCTGGGCCGCGGAACGCGCCGCCGATTGGAAGCTGCCGTGGTCCGACTACACCATGACGCGCTACGGCGCCAAGGCCGAGCGCGAGGGACGCGAGGCGGCGTATTTGCGGTTTCGGCGCGTGGGGTAACCCTCGCCGTCATTCCAGGGCGCGCGCGAGCGCGAACTTCGATGTGCAATTGCACATCGGAGAATCTCGAGATTCTACGATGTGCAACTGCACATCGGAGTTCATCGCGGAGCCTGTCATCGGGCCGCGCTTTGCGCGGACCCGTTGGCGATGCCCCGGAATGACGGCCCTAAACCAGTTCACGCCGATTGCTTGGTCTGCCAGAAATTCACCACGCGCTCCGCGGTCGAAGGCATCAGGCGCGCGTAATTGACGCGCGCGCCCTCGATGTCGGCCGGCGCCGGCACCCGATTGGGACCCAGCCGCAGCAGGATCAGCGCCCGTACCGTGACCCATTCCAGGCCAATGGTCTTGCCGACGATCAGGATCGGATCGTGGCGCTCACCGGTAATCAGGCGGTCGAGAGTCGCGATCTTCACCCCCGACATCGCGGACAGCGCGGCGATCGATTCCTCGTATTTGAAGGACTTGGCAAAGCCGAGCAGCGCCGCCTCGTTCAGTTCGCCGGCGCGATGCAGTGCGAGGATGGCGAGTTGCGCCGGCGCGAAGTCGCGGCGGCTCTCGACCACCTCGAGCACGCCGGAAATCTCGCTCATCGCGCGGCTGATCGCGGCCTGCCTGCCGGGTTTGACCACGTCGAACAGGCGGCGGCGAACGATGTCGACCGATCCTTCCAGAAGCTCCTTCAGCTGGGCGCCTGAGAGATCGTCGCGCTGGCCCACCGCGAGCGTCAGAACGGCGTCCTGGCCGGCGCGCCGGATCAGTACCGAATATCCGGTCGGCGAAAACGCCGCCCCGGCATTGCCGGCGGCGCGCCGGACCACGTCGCGATCGCCGCGGCGAACGATGACATCGGTCAAATCCGGAGAAAGCGTCGGCCGCTCCGACATCGCCAGCAGATGGCCCTGGCCCTTGATGCGCGCGATTTCGATCAGGGCGCTCTCGTCGATCACCGGCGACCGGCGCAGCAAAGGACCCGCGATCGATATCTCGTCCTCGCGCGCGAGTTGTCCGACCAGCGCCCGCGGCGCGTTGCCAAGCAAGGACAGTCGCTCGGCCAGAGCGACGCGCGCGGCACTTTCGGTATGCGGAACCAGATCGATCAGAATTCCGTCGAACAGGTCGACGTGATCGGACTTCAGGTTCGCGGCCCCCTGCAGGAACAGCTCGGCGATCCGGCGCGCCGCCTCAGCCAGGCGCTTGGGATCGCCATTTCTGATGATCTCGTCGAGCCCGGGGATCAGCGACGTAGCGACTGTCATGAACCGTTCTCAGGATCCGGTGCGTTGGCGGGCTTGAGCGGAAAGTAGGTGGGGTTGGTGAAGGAAGGGTTAGGTTCGAAACCCTGTCCGACAAGGCCAAAAATCCTGCCAACCAGCCTTGCGGGCCTTGCCGTATGGCCGGAAAACCGCTATATCAGCCGCAACTTATGGTTCTCATACGATCGCGTATTGAGAGTGGGCCCCCCGGGACCCGCTCTTTTTTATTACCTGAACCAGCGCCCCGCGCCGTGTAACGCCGGGCCTGGCTCGGGGCAGATCGGCCGGACCGCCGCTTAAGGCCTGGCCCTACCCAACTCAAGCACGACCGTCCGAATAGGCTAATCTTTGACACTGGATATGACCGATCCGACCGAGCGTTCCGTAGATACCGATCTGCTTGCCGAGCCGCGCCTCGTCGTCGAGCCGGGCGTGGCGGCACGGGTGTCGGCGGTCGCGGGCCCGGTGCTGCAGGGCATGGGCTACCGGCTGGTGCGGATCAAGATTTCCGCCGAATCCGGCTGCACGGTCCAGATCATGGCGGAGCGTCCCGATGGATCGATGCAGATCGAGGACTGCGAGGCGATCTCACGGGCGCTGTCGCCGGTGCTCGACATCGCCGACCCGATCGACCGCGCCTATCGCCTCGAAATTTCCTCGCCCGGGATCGACCGGCCGCTGGTGCGCCGCTCCGATTTCGAGCGCTATGCCGGCCACGTCGTGAAGATCGAGATGGCGGTTTCCCATCAGGGCCGCAAGCGGTTCCGCGGTGCGCTCGGCGGCGTCGAGGGCAATGCGGTGCGTTTACATCGCGATGACACACGCGCGGGCGAAGATGCCGAAGTCTGGCTGGTGATGGAAGATATCGCCGATGCCAGGCTGGTTCTGACCGACGAGCTGATCGCCGAATCGATGCGGCGCGGCAAGGCCGCGGAGCGCGAACTGCGCCAGAGTCTCGGGCTGGAGCCGCCACCGCCGCCGCACGCCAGGAAGAGCGATCCTGCGAAGAGCAACAAGCCGAAGCCGAAATTGAAGCCGGAAAAGAAAAGCGCCCCGAAAAACACCAAGGAACACCGTCTCGCCGCCGAAAGACTGCGCCGAGACGATTTCGATCCCACGAGAGGAGACTAAGCCATGGCAGCTGTCAGCGCCAACAAACTCGAACTGCTGCAAATCGCAGACGCCGTCGCGCGCGAAAAATCGATCGACCGCGGCATCGTGATCGCGGCAATGGAAGATGCCATCGCCAAGGCGGCGCGTGCCCGCTACGGCAGCGAGACCGACGTCCACGCCGAGATCGACGCCAAAAAGGGCGAGTTGCGGCTGTCGCGCCACATGCTGGTGGTCGACCAGGTCGAGAATTCGGCGAACCAGATTTCGCTGGATGACGCGCGCCGCGCCAATCCCGGCGCGCAGATCGGCGACACCATCGCCGACACCCTGCCGCCGCTGGAATATGGCCGCATCGCCGCGCAATCGGCCAAGCAGGTGATCGTGCAGAAGGTGCGCGAGGCCGAGCGCGACCGGCAGTATCAGGAGTTCAAGGACCGCATCGGCGATATCGTCAACGGCATCGTCAAGCGCGTCGAATATGGCAGCGTCATCGTCGATCTCGGCCGCGGCGAAGCCATTATCCGCCGCGACGAGATGCTGCCGCGCGAGGTGTTCCGCAACGGCGACCGCGTCCGCGCCTATATTTTCGACGTCCGGCGCGAAACCCGCGGCCCGCAGATTTTCCTCTCCCGCACCCATCCGCAATTCATGGCGAAATTGTTCGCGCAGGAAGTTCCGGAAATCTATGACGGCATCGTCGAGATCAAGGCGGTGGCCCGCGATCCCGGCTCGCGCGCCAAAATCGGGGTGATTTCGCGGGATTCGTCGGTCGATCCGGTCGGCGCCTGCGTCGGCATGCGCGGCTCGCGCGTGCAGGCCGTGGTCAATGAATTGCAGGGCGAAAAGATCGACATCATCCCGTGGTCGCCCGATATCGCAACCTTCGTCGTCAACGCGCTGGCGCCCGCCGAGGTCGCCAAGGTCGTGATCGACGAGGACCGCGAGCGGATCGAAGTCGTGGTTCCCGACACCAATAACCAGCTGTCGCTGGCGATCGGCCGGCGCGGACAGAATGTACGTCTGGCCTCGCAGCTGACCGGCTGGGACAT
>DATNMT010000592.1:0-2650 GCA_035602495.1 Bradyrhizobium sp. | reverse complement strand
CGCTGGTGTTCTCCGCCATCTCCGACAGCGCCGCAGCCTCCAGCCGCAGGTCCATCTCCATCGCCACCGAGCGCGACATGGTATTGATGACCTCGACCAGCCGCAGCCGGCGCGCCTCCGCCGAATAGATCTCGGCCTGATGCGCGACATAGAAGAAATCGGCGAGGTCGCGGCGGAAACGCGACGCCACGTTGGGCCGCAGCACCTTCACCGCGACGGAAGTGCGCACGCCGTTGCGCTCGGTTTGACCGCGATGAACCTGCGCGATCGAGGCGGCGGCAACCGCCGGACCGAAGCTGACAAAGGCCTGCGACACCGGGCGTTCCAGCGACTGCGCGATCGCGGCCTCGGCCTCGCTTTGCGAAAATGGCGGCAGCCGGTCCTGCAGGCTTTCCAGATCGCGCGCCATCATGACGCCGACCACGTCGGGCCTCGTGGCGAGAAACTGCCCGAGCTTCAAATAGGCCGGCCCGAGCCTTGTAAGGGCGCGCGACAGCCGCGGGCCGGATTTGGCGCCGGGGCGCTCGACGATCCGTGCCAGCTTCAGCGCGAGCTGCCCGGGCGGCGGCACCAGGCTCGGATCGACCACGCCGAACACGCCTTCACGCGCGAACACGAAACCGGCGCGGGCCAGCCGCGCGATGTGGGTAATGGCAGAGATCACAAACGCCAGCCCGAATGCAATGCCACGATACCGCCCGAAAAACTCTGCCAGCTGACGCGGGAAAAGCCGGCGGCGCCGATCATCTCCGCAAACGCGTTCGGCTTTGGAAACTTGCGGATCGATTCGACGAGGTACTGATAGGATTCGGCATCGCCGGTCACGGCGCGGCCGAGCGGCGGAATCACCTTGAACGAAAACAGGTCGTAGATGCGGTCGAGCCCGGGCACGTCGACGGTGGAGAATTCCAGGCAGAGAAACCTGCCGCCGGGCCGCAATACCCGAAACGCCTCGCTCAAGGCCAGATCGATGCGCGGCACGTTGCGGATGCCGAACGCGATGGTGTAGGCGTCGAAACTGTTGTTGGGAAAAGCCAGCGCCTCGGCGTTGCCTTCCACGAACGACACCCGGTCGTCGAACTGCCGCGCCGCGGCGCGCTCGCGCCCCACCGCCAGCATGTCGGAATTGATGTCGCAGACGGTGGCGCGAAAACCCGGGCCCGCCGCCCTGGCGGCACGGAAGGCGATGTCGCCGGTGCCGCCGGCGACGTCCAGCAGCGCAAATGGCGTTTCTCCGCGCGGTGGATTGAGCGCGTTGATCATCAGGTCCTTCCAGACCCGGTGCAGCCCCGCCGACATCAGATCGTTCATCAGGTCGTAGCGCCGCGCCACACTGTGGAACACATCGTTTACCAAAGTCTGCTTGTCGCCCAGGGGCACGTCCCTGAAGCCGAAATGCGTGGTTTGGCCCGGCCGATCCATCACTTTACGCCCTCAAACTGGCAGCGGCCGACCATAGCGCGCCCGCCGCAATGTCGCTATCACGTCAACATCACAAGGTGAACGCCGATCCATGCCCGAATTACCCGAAGTCGAGACCGTCCGCCGCGGCCTGCAGCCGGTCATGGAAGGCTCAAGGATCGTCAAAGCCGAAGTCCGGCGCAAAGACCTGCGGTTTCCGTTCCAGAAGGATTTTGCCGCAAGGCTGACCGGGCAGACCGTGACCGGCCTCGGCCGCCGCGCCAAATACCTGATGGCCGATCTCGGCTCAGGCGACGTGCTGCTGATGCATCTGGGGATGTCCGGCTCATTCCGCGTCATCAAGGATGATGACGCCCGCACGCCAGGCCAATTCCATCATCCGCGCGCGGAAGGTCGCGCGCATGACCATGTCGTGTTCCAGATGTCGTCGGGCGCGGCCATCGTGTTCAACGATCCGCGCCGCTTCGGCTACATGAAGATCATTGCCCGCAACGCGCTGGACGAAGAGCCATTGCTCAGCGGCCTTGGCCCCGAACCGCTCGGCAACGAATTCGATGCCGCCATGCTGGCGCGCTCCTGCGCCAACAAGAAGACCAGCCTGAAGGCGGCGCTGCTCGACCAGCGCGTGGTCGCGGGGCTCGGCAATATCTATGTCTGCGAGGCGCTGTACCGCGCGCATCTGTCGCCGCGGAGGTTGGCCGCGACGCTGGCGACAAAAAAGGGCGAACCCAACGATCATGCGAAGCGGCTGGTCGCGGCGATCCACGCGGTGCTCAACCAGGAGATCAAGGCCGGCGGCTCGTCGCTCCGGGATCACCGCCAGACTTCGGGCGAACTCGGCTATTTCCAGCATTCCTTTCAGGTCTACGACCGCGAAGGCGAAAAATGCCAGACCGCGGGCTGCGGCGGCATCGTCAGGCGCTTCACCCAGAATGGGCGCTCGACCTTCTGGTGCCCGAAGTGCCAGAAATAATTTCCGGACAAGCCGATGGATACTCCGACCCTGACAACCCGGCGGCTGATCTTGCGGCCACTTGCGCTTTCGGATGCGTCGGCGGCCAGAAGAAATCGGAAAAGTGGAAAGTGACGCGCGAAAACTGGCTCGGCCGAAGCCCACGCAATTAATGCGTCGTCGCGGCTTCGAGCCGCTCGCCTCCGGCCCGAGATCGCGAAGCCATGCTCGGTCATCTCCCCTCCCTCCACGCGTCTTGCGCGTGGCGGGGAGGGG
>DATNMT010000591.1:0-6881 GCA_035602495.1 Bradyrhizobium sp. | reverse complement strand
CCCCTCCCCGCCGCTTCGCGGGAGGAGGGGAGCAACGCGATGGCACGCTGTTTGAAATTTTGAATCCGTGCGAACGGTCCCGCGCGCGCCCTTACGCCCGTTCTTCCCAGATCATCGCGAGGTGCACGATGGTCTGCACCGCCTTTTCCATATCCTGCCGGCTGACCCACTCCAGCCGCGAATGGAAGGCGTGTTCGCCGGCGAAGATGTTGGGGCAGGGCAATCCCATGAACGACAACCGCGAGCCGTCGGTGCCGCCGCGGATCGAGGATTTTACGGGCTTCAGGCCGGCGCGGCGGATCGCTTCCATCGCGTAGTCGACGATCTCGGGGTGACGGTCGATCACCTGCTTCATGTTGCGATATTGCGGCTTGATCTCGAGCCGGTAGCTCGACCGCGGAAAGTCCTTCATGACGTCCTTGACGATATTTTCCAGCAGGTCTTCTTTTTCCTTCAGGCCCTCGTCGGTGAAATCGCGCACGATAAAACTCAGCGTCGCTTTCTCCAGCGCGCCGGAGATGCCGATCGGATGCAAAAAACCTTGCTTGCCTTCGGTGGTCTCGGGCGAGCAAGTGTCCTTGGGCAGGCGATCGACGATCGCCGCGGCGATCTTGATGGCGTGCTCCATCTTGCCCTTGGCGAAGCCGGGATGGGTAGAGACGCCTTCGATGGTGATAGTGGCGCCGTCGGCCGAAAACGTCTCGTCCTCGATATGGCCGGCGGTTTCGCCGTCGATGGTATAGGCGAAATCGGCAGCGAGCTTTTTCAGGTCGGCCTTGTCGACGCCGCGGCCGATCTCCTCGTCGGGCGTGAACAGGATCTTGATGGCGCCGTGCCTGATCTGCGGGTTGTTGATCAGGAAATGCGCCGCATCCATGATTTCGGCAAGGCCCGCCTTGTTGTCGGCGCCGAGCAGCGTGGTGCCGTCCGTGGTGACGATGTCGTTGCCGATCTGGTCGGCAAGCGCCGGGTGTTCCGCGGCGCGGATGATTTGGGTGGGGTCGCCGGGCAGCACGATGTCGCCGCCGCGATAATTTTTGACGATCTGCGGCTTGACGTCCTTGCCGGTGCAGTCGGGCGAGGTGTCCATGTGCGAGCAGAAGCAGATCACCGGGACCTGCTTGTCGCTGCTGGCGGGAATAGTGGCGTAGACATAGCCGAATTCGTCGAGATGGGCGTCAACCAGTCCGATTGCCTGCAGCTCGGCCGCGAGCAGCCGGCCCAGATTTTTTTGCTTCTCGGTGGAGGGGCAGGTCGCCGACGCCGGGTCCGACTGGGTGTCGATCACCACATAGCGCAGAAAGCGCTCGGTGACGGTGTGTGTGAAGACGATGGACACCATCAGAACCGCGATGACTCAGGAGAACTCGAAAAAGCGACAAACAAAAGCGACGGAAGAAGCGTCATTCCGGGGGCCGCGTACGCCGCGCCGGAATGACGCCAAATCAGAGAACGATCAGACCGCTTCCTTGAGTTCCTTGGCGGCGCGGAAGGCAACCTTCTTGCTCGCCTTGATGTGGATCGCCTCGCCGGTGGCGGGGTTGCGGCCCATGCGGGCGGCGCGCTTGCGCACCTGCAGGATGCCCAGCCCGACGATGCGGATGCGCTCGCCCTTCTTCAGGTGCTTGGTGATCCGGCCGACCAGATCATTGAGAATTTCTTCGGCCTTCTTCTTGGACAATTCCTGGTCCTCGGCGAGTGCCGCTGCCAGATGCTTGAGCGTGACGGTGGTCGGGGTCGCTGCCTTCTTCGCCATATTTGGCCCTCCTCGTTGTTTGATGGCTTAGGAAAACTAAGACGTATCAGGCCTTAAACGATTCGGGGGGCGGCTGACTATGCTGTTTTGCCGATAAACAGCCTATTATTTGCATCGGCCCCCGAAAAATGCCCGACTTGCAAGGGGATTCGCAACAACCTTGACTAAAAGGAGGCGCCCCTTTAAGCCCTCACTCCTGTGCGGATCAGTCTTTGATTTCGACATCCGCGGGAGTAGCTCAGTTGGTTAGAGCGCCGCCCTGTCACGGCGGAGGCCGCGGGTTCGAGTCCCGTCTCTCGCGCCATCATTTCAAGCACTTAAAGCTATCCCAAAAGCAAAAGGCCGCCCGGAGGCGGCCGCACCCTGTTCCGGAGCTGCAGTTTGGCTTAGCGGACGACCATCGCATCCGAACTGGTCACCGTGACCAGCTTGCCGGCTTTCACGACATGCGCGGTCTGGGCGTAATCGGCGCTGCTGCGGGCCGAGATACCCAACCCTGCCACCGCGATGCCAGCCACCAGCGCGACAACCACGATCTTCAGGTGGGTACTGCGATCCAATGAGTGAATCGAGTGGTTCATGTGAGCCTCCCAAGCGGCTTTGGCGCCGCCTTGTTGGCTACAGACCTATTCCCGATTTGTTTCAGGGCGGTTTCGTGGGTTCCCCAAAATGGTTTCGTCCCGGTTCCCAATGGGTTTCTCGCCATCTTGCCGGCGGCCGTTCGGCGCCGAGGCTTGGGGCAAGCCGGAGCAGTCTCCCGGGGTTGTTAGCGCAAGAAATCAGATCACCCGCTTAATATCTCCGCGGATGGAGGCCGCCGCCCACACGAACAGCAGCGCGCCGAGCGTGGTGGTGACCGCGGCCGACAGCAGTGAATAGCGCACGGCGTTGGCGCCGTAGTCATTCTTCAGCGCGTCGTTGATCATGCCGACCGCAAGCGGGCCGACGCCCTGGCCGAAGCAGGTCGCCGTCAAGAGAATGATCGCAGACGCCAGCGCCCGCATGCTGGGTCGCGCCACCGTCTGCGCAATGGCGAAGATCGGCCCGAGATGAAACCCGACCAGGAACGAGGTGGCCGCGAGTGCCGCGACCATGGTCCTGAAGTCGGAGGTCAGCATGCAGACCGCAAACACCGGCCCCGCGAGGCCCGAGGTGATCGCCGGCGCCCACAGCTTCCAGCGATCGTCGCGGCGGCTGATCTGCGCTACCACCAGCCCCCCGACCAGCGTGCCCGCCATGCCGAACAGGCCCTTGAAGGTGCCGGCATAGGTGCCGATTTCGGCGCTGGACAGATGATGCACCCGCGCCAGGAATGGCGGGATCCACGCCGCGGTGGCGTAGTTGGTGTAGGTGGTCAGGCAGAAGCCGATCAGGACGATCACAAACGTCTTTTGCGAGACGAGAAAGCCAAGTGTCGGCCCGATCGGTTCGGGGACAAAGGTCTCGGCATGGGCGCCGCGCTTCGGCTCGGAAATCGAAAGCCACAGGATCGCCGCCAGCGCGATGCCGGGCAGGCCGGCGGTGAAGAACGCCATCCGCCAGCCGTAGTGCTGGTTGACATAGCCGCCGATGAAATAGCCCAGGAACACCCCGAGATAGGTGCCGATCGCATAGACGCCGAGCGCGCGGGGGCGCTCGTTCTTGTCGAAGAGATCGGCGACCATGGATTGCGACGCCGGGGTCCCTGCGGACTCGCCGATGCCGACGCCGATTCTCGCGAGCGCCAGCGTGCCAACGCTCGAGGCCATGCCGCACAGGAACGTCATCGCGCTCCAGAAGGCGAACGCAACAGCGACGATGTTGCGCCGGTTGAGCCGGTCGGCGACGCGCGCAATCGGGATGCCGAGTAGCGAATAGAACAGCACAAAACCAAAGCCGGCGAGCAGGCCCATGGTGGTATCGCTGAGGGCAAATTCCTTTTTGATCGGCTCGATCAGAACGTTGAAAATCGTGCGGTCGAGGAAATTCAGCGCGTAGACGACGGTCAATAGCGCCAGCACATAGTAACGCCGGGTGGAGGGCCGTGGCGTTGCGTCCGCTGGCGCGGCCATGTCGGGCGCGACATCGACCATGGTTTCCCTCAAAGGATTGTTCTGAAACGAAGCGCTCACGCCTCGCGGATGAAATTGCCGGCCTCGAATTCGACCGGCGGCGCGGCGTGGTCGAACGAGACGCCGATCGGGTCGCGGCCGGCGGCCAGCGCCTCGAGTTGCTCGCTCAGCATCCGCCGCACCATCAGGACGCCGCGATCGCTCTGGCCGAAATGCTCTTCCGAATGCAGCGTCATCTGGCCCTGGCCGACCTGCGCCTCGTAATCGCCGGGGAATTGCTGGTGCTCCTGTTCGGTCATGTCCCACCAGAACTTGCCGTTGAATTTCGACCGCATCCGTCCGATATCGCCGCGGGCCTTGACCCGGCCGGCGACGTAGATGCGGAACGAGGTGTCGTCGATCGGCAGGGTCCAGCCGATCGACTCGACGCGGGCGAATTGCGCCACCCGCGGATTGGGCACCACCCGAAGCGTCGGCAGCGCCGCTTCCGTCACCCGATAGAAGATCTTGCCGTCATCCTGGTTGCGGATCGAGCGCACGGTGACGCCGCGGCGCGACATCTCGAACGTCACCTCGGGCATCGAGGCCATCACGTTGGTGAACTGGGGACCGCTGAACGAGCCGTGCAGCACCGGGACGTGGTAGGGATCGACCACATTTTCAAAATGCTGCCGCCAATTGCAGGGAATGACGGCCGGCCCGCCGCCGCCGATCGAGCTGTCGTCGGCCTCGACGAACTCGCCGTCGTCCATCTTTTCCAGCGCTTCGTAGCGCGGCAGCACCGGCTTCTTCTCGGCCGGCCCCATATAGGCGAAGATCAGCCCGTAGCGTTCCGCGAGGGGATACCAGGGCTGGCGCACTCTGTCCCTGAACTGGCCTCCATCCGGCTCGCAGGGCTGCTCCAGGCAGCGGCCCTCGGTATCGAACTTCCAGCCGTGGTAGCAGCAGCGGATACCGTCCTCCTCGACCTTGCCGTAATAGAGCGTGGTGCCGCGATGGCAGCAGCGGGCATGCAAGAGACCGGCGCGGCCGTGGCGGTCGCGAAACAGGATGAGGTCCTCGCCCAGCGTGCGGACCTTTCGCGGGACGTCGGTGGCGTCAGTGACAAGCCCGATCGGATGCCAATACCGCCGCAGCAGTTCCCCCATCGGGGTGCCCCGGCCGACCTCGGTCAATTCGGTCCGGGTGGCCGATGGCCGCATGGCATAGGCGGTGCCGAGATCGCGGTCGCGCTGGGTGATGTTCATGGCCGATCCTCCGGATCCCCAAGCCTTGGCGGCCGGTTTTTTTGAACTTCGGGCAAAGTGGACTTGGGGCAGGGGGCGGTCAATCCCGGCCCCCTTCCGTCGCCGGTGAATCCGCCATTTCCCGAGTTTTCCGCCACGTATGGGGCCGGGCGGACCCGTAAAAATAGCTTGTCTTGCGCCCCTTGTTGCGCTGCGCTAAGCCTCAGAATAATTCCAATTAACGAATCTGCGGCTGCCCAGATGCCGCGGGAAAAGGCAGCGCCGATGACCGGCATCCTTCAGAATTATCTTCCGCTTGTGGTGTTTATCGGGGTGGCCGGTCTGATCGGTCTAGCGCTCCTGATCGCTCCCTTCCTCGTCGCGTTCCAGCAGCCCGATCCGGAAAAGCTTTCGGCCTATGAATGCGGATTCAACGCATTCGACGACGCCCGCATGAAATTCGACGTCCGGTTCTATCTGGTGGCCATCCTTTTCATCATCTTCGACCTCGAAGTGGCATTCCTGTTCCCCTGGGCGGTGGCGTTCGGGAAGCTGGGGGCAACCGGCTTCTGGTCGATGGTGGTGTTCCTCGCCGTCCTCACCGTCGGTTTTGCCTATGAATGGAAGAAAGGCGCGCTCGAATGGGATTGAGCCCCGCGGCCACCACACCAGGTTTCGCGCCGGCGGTAGCGCCCGCCGCGACCGGCATTCTCGATCCCGCCACCGGCAAGCCGGTCGGCGCCAATGATCCGTATTTTCTCGAGGTCAATCACGAGCTTTCCGACAAGGGCTTCTTCGTCGCCGCCGCGGACGACCTGATCACCTGGGCCCGCACAGGATCGCTGATGTGGATGACCTTCGGGCTCGCCTGCTGCGCGGTCGAGATGATGCAGATGTCGATGCCGCGCTATGACGCCGAACGCTTCGGCTTTGCGCCGCGCGCTTCGCCGCGGCAATCCGACGTGATGATCGTGGCGGGCACGCTGACCAACAAGATGGCGCCGGCGCTGCGCAAGGTCTACGACCAGATGCCGGAGCCGCGCTACGTGATCTCGATGGGGTCGTGCGCCAATGGCGGCGGCTACTATCACTATTCCTACTCGGTGGTGCGCGGCTGCGACCGCATCGTGCCCGTCGACATCTACGTGCCGGGTTGCCCGCCGACGGCGGAAGCGCTGCTCTACGGCATACTGCTGCTGCAGAAGAAAATCCGGCGCACCGGAACCATCGAACGCTAAGGGTTTTGGAATGGACGACGGCAGGCTCGACGCCCTGGGGCAGACCATTGTTAGCGCGCTCGCTGGTGCGGCGACCGGTCATTCGATCGCGTTCAACCAGCTCACGGTGAACGTGCAGGCCGACAAGATCGTCGACGTCGTCAAATTCCTGCGCGACGATCCTTCCTGCCGCTTCGTCAGCCTGATCGATGTGACGGCGGTGGATTATCCCGGCCGCGAGAAGCGCTTCGACGTGGTCTATCATTTGTTGTCTCCGACGTTGAACGCGCGCATACGCCTGCGCGCGGCAGCCGATGAGACGACCCAGGTGCCGTCGATCATCGAGGTGTTTCCCGGTGCCGACTGGTTCGAGCGCGAATGCTACGACCTCTATGGCGTGATCTTCACCGGCAATCCGGACATGCGGCGGCTGTTGACCGACTACGGCTTCGAGGGGCATCCGCTGCGCAAGGATTTCCCGCTCACCGGCTTCGTCGAGGTGCGCTACGACGATCAGGAGAAGCGGGTGCTCTACGAGCCCGTCCGTCTTAATCAGGAATTCCGCAAATTCGATTTTCTCTCGCCCTGGGAAGGCGCGGACTATCCGGTTCTGCCGGGAGACGAGAAGGCG
>DATNMT010000170.1:0-2716 GCA_035602495.1 Bradyrhizobium sp. | reverse complement strand
TTGGCATAGCCGAACAGGAACGGCGAGTGCGACACCAGCAGGATCGCCGGCATGATCAGGGTGCCGAACGGGTCGATATGCTTTAACGGATTGAAGGTGACGCGGCCCTGTTCCCAGGCCGTGTTGTCGCCAAGGCGATGGGCCACAAAACCGTGCGCGGCTTCATGGAAGGTGATCGCGATAACGAGCGGCAATACCCAGACCGATACGTCGTAGAGGGTGATATTCACGGATGTCCTGACCGGTTCGGCCGATGTGCGTGACCCATGTAGGCATGAACGATCGGCGCGAACAGGGGATGCAAATTCCTAATACGTCGCCCGCCCGCCCGATATGTCGAACACCGCGCCGGTGGAGAACGCGCAATCTTCCGACGCCAGCCACGCCACCATTGCCGCCAGTTCTTCCAACAGGACGAAACGTCCTTTGGGAATCTTCGACAGCATGAAGTCGATGTGGGCTTGCGTCATCTGGTCGAAGATCGCGGTTTTGGCGGCGGCCGGCGTCACCGCGTTGACGAGGATGTCGTGTTGCGCCAGCTCCTTGCCGAGCGATTTGGTCAGCGCGATCAGGCCGGCCTTCGAGGCCGAGTAGTGCGCCGCGTTGGGATTGCCCTCCTTGCCGGCGATGGACGCAATATTGACGATGCGGCCGTAACCCTGGCCGATCATGACGGGCGCGATCGCCTTGCAGCAGATGAAGGGGCCGTCGAGATTAATGCGCAATACCTTGCGCCACTCCTCGAGGTCGGTTTCCCACACCGTCTTGTTGATGCCGGCGATGCCGGCGTTGTTGACGAGGATGTCGATCTTGCCGAACGCTTTCAGCGTCGTATCGCGCGTCGCCTCGACCGCGGCGAGGTCCGACACGTCGACCTTGAACGCGGAGACGGCATTGCCGATTTCTTTTGCGGTCTTCTCGGCGAACGGCTGATCGTGATCCCAGATCGCGACTTTCGCCCCGGAAGCCACAAAGCGCTCGGTAATGGCGCGCCCAAACCCCTGCGCGCCGCCGGTGACCACGGCGCAGCGGCCGTTCAGATCGATCTTGTTCATGGGGGAGATCCTTTCGCTTCAATTTGGCGGCGTCGTTGCGGCGGCGGAAGTCTGCTCCCTCGCCCGCTCTTCGCGGGGAGAGGGTCGGGGCAAGGGGCTCTCGCCATCCGGCAGGTGTTTCCGGTGTGGAGATATCGTGCCTTGCCCCTCACCCGGAAACTCAGCTTCGCTGAGTTTCCGACCTCTCCCCGCGAAGAGCGGGGAGAGGTTAGGGCGCCGCGCGTTTCGTCACAGCGTCCAGCCGCCGTCGATGATGTGCGCGACGCCGGTCGTGAATGCGCTTTCATCGCTGGCGAGATAGACGGCGAGCGAGGCGATTTCGTCGGCGGTGCCGAGCCGGCCCATCGGTTGGCGGCTGACGAACATCTCGCGGCCTCCGGGACCGGCGGCGGCGGCGCGGCCCAGCATCGACGGGGTCTCGATGGTGCCGGGGCAGATGCAGTTGCAGCGAATGCCCTTGGTGATGAAATCGGCGGCGACCGCGCGCGTCAGCGCGGCAACCGCGGCCTTGGTGGCGCCGTAGACGTAGCGGTTGGGCGCGGCCTTGAACACGCCTGCGGCGGACGAGATGTTGACGATCGAACCCTTGCCGCGTTCCAGCATGCCCGGCAGAAACGCCCGCAGCGTCCGGTGCATCGACTTGACGTTAAGGTCGAACGAGAAATCCCAGTCTTCGTCGGAGCAGTCGAGCACGGTGCCGTTATGCACGAAGCCCGCCGCGTTGAGCAGGATATCGATCGGGCCCACCCGTTTGGCCATCGCGGCGACGGCGGCCGTGTCGCGAACGTCAAGCCGCGCCACGTCCGACACGCCTTCCTTGGCGAGTGCCGCAAGGCCTTTCTCGTCGATATCGGTCGCAAACACCGTGGCGCCCTCGCGCGCGAACGCGATGGCCGAAGCGCGTCCGATGCCCGCGGCGCCCGCAGTCACGAATGCGCGTTTGCCCTTGAGGCGGTCTGACATGTCGTTTCTCCCTTTCAATTCTCTTTCGTCATTCCGGGGCGCGCGAAGCGCGAGCCCGGAATCCATAACCACCATCGGGAGTATGGATTCCGGGCCTGCCATCCAAGTCGGCTGTTGCCGACTTGGCCAATTTTTGTTGGCCGAACTCGGGTAAACCCGAGTTCGGGCGGAGCATCCCGGAATGACGGTGACTACCTAATGATTATCCCTCGCCACGCCGACATGGCCGGCGATGTCGTGATAGCGGGTGGCGAGCTCCATGCACGCGCCGGTGGCCTGCTGGCCGACGGTCGAGCGATAGAGCTCCTGCCACGGCGTCTGGTTGGCCGGGTAGGGGAAGCCGCCCCTGGCTTTCAGCTCGGCGCGGCGCTTCTTCAGCTCCTCATCGGAAATCAGAATGTTGGCGCTGCCCTTGTTGAGGTCGATGCGGACCTTGTCGCCGGTCTTGAGGATCGCAAGCCCCCCGTCGGCGGCGGCCTCCGGCGTGGCGTTGAGGATCGACGGCGAGCCCGAGGTGCCGGACTGGCGGCCGTCGCCGATGCAGGGCAGCGACAGGATGCCGCGTTTGATCAGAGCTGCCGGCGGCTGCATGTTCACGACCTCGGCGCCGCCGGGATAGCCGATCGGGCCGGTGCCGCGGATGAACAGGATGCAGCGCTCGTCGATGTTGAGCGCGGGATCGTCGATCCGGTGATGAT
>DATNMT010000553.1:0-2108 GCA_035602495.1 Bradyrhizobium sp. | reverse complement strand
CTAGCTGTGGAGTCTCAACAGGTTGTTCTCTGGCAGACCGAGTCTGCTGATTGGGACTTTATCATCGATGCCGGCGTGAGGTCTGTGCCAATTGTAGCGGTGCAGCCAGAACGGCAGCTCGATCCTGCGCTGTCGCGAGTTGCGATAGGCCTGAGCATAGGCCCATTCGCGCAGGCTGGTCTGGATGAATCGCTCGGCCTTTCCATTGGTCTTTGGCGTGTAGGGCTTGGTCCTGATGTGACGGAGCCCGAACCGCTTGCAGGCTTTGCGGAAGGCGAAGGATTTATAGCAGGAGCCGTTATCGGTCATGACGCGCTCGACTTTGACGCCGAGGCTTTTGTAGTAGGCGAGCGCGGCCTTGAGAAAGGCGACGGCGCTGCGCTTCTTCTCGTTGGGCATGACCTTGGCGAAAGCGATGCGGGAGTGATCGTCGATGGCGACATGGACGAACTCCCAGCCGACACCTCGGCTATTGCTTTGGCCTTTGCGGTCGCCGGTGATGCGATGGCCGATTTTGTTGAAACGGCCGAGCTTTTTGATGTCGATGTGGATCATCTCGCCAGGCTTGGCCCGCTCGTAGCGGCGGACCGGGGCGGCCGGTTCCAGGGCGTCGATCCTGTTCAAACCCAAGCGCTTGAGGATGCGGCTGACGGTCGCCGGCGAGAGGCACAGCTCGGCAGCGATCTGCTTGCCGGTGCAGCGGGCGCGACGCAGCGCTTCGACTTGCGCGACAACTGCTTGCGGCGTCGGCCGGTACAGACGATGCGGCCGCGAGCTACGATCGCGCAAACCCGCAGGGCCTTCGCGGCGATACCGTTCGACCCACTTGCGAATGGTCCGCGGGCAGACGCCTGCGGCTTCGCTGACGGCCTTCGGCGTCTGCCCGCTCGCGACCTGACGTGCGATTCGCTCTCGACCGCGCGGCGTCAGACGGGCATTCTTATGCACGTTCATCCGGTTCTCCCTTGGAATCCTGAAGTCTCAGCAACCTCAGTCTCCTCGGTCAGAACCGGATGGACAACCTATTGAAAGCTCACACCTAGCCGTTGTTGCGGAAGGCAGCCATCGCAATTTGCAGGCGTTGCCACTCTTGCTCACCGGCCGGCAAGCCAAAACGCAGCCATGTCGCGTTGTCCGGAAAATTGCGCACCAAGATTCCGGCGCGGCCGAGGTGATGGAACAGCGAATTCGCCGCCGGCGTTCGCACCAGCCGGAACAGCGCCGTACCGCCCGGAATGCCGAGGCCGGCACCGATCAAAATGGCATCGAGCCGTCCGGACGCCAGCACCAACCAATGCCGCGTCTGTTCGATCCACGCCGTATCCGCCAAGGCCGCGGCTCCGATGGCCAAGGCCGGCCCCGACACCGCCCATGGCCCGAGCATCGCCCCAAGTCGGGCCGCCGACGGTTGGTCGAGCAGTGCGAAACCGAGCCGTATTCCAGCAAGTCCGAAAAATTTGCCGAACGAACGCAACACGATGAGGTTGCCGCGGCCCACATCACCGGCGAGGCTAAAGCCGCGCGGTTCGACATCCATGAACGCCTCGTCGACCACGAGAACGCCGCCGTGGACGCGCAGCTTCGCGGCAAGAGCAAGCAACGTTTCTCTGTCGATGAGCCGGCCGTCGGGGCTGTTGGGATTGGTGACGATGGCGAGGTCGGCATCGCCAAGCGTCGCAAGCTCGCGCGTCTCGATGACGCTATGGCCGGCAAGGCGCGCAGCGCGCGCGTGCTCGTTATAGGTCGGCGTCAAAATAGCCGCCCGGCCGCGCCGCACCAGGCCGGCAACAAGGGGCAACAGAATCTGCGTACCTGGCGCCGGCACGACATGCGCCACCGACAGCGCGCCGTAAGATTTGGCGGCGGCCGCGGCGAGACGGGCGGTTGCGGCGGCATCCGGCAAGCGGGCAAATAGTTCGGCCGGTAGCGGCGGCAGGGGATAAGGATTGGGATTGATCCCGGTCGAGAGGTCGATGAAAGGTTTTGGCGCATCGGGAAACAGACGCCGTGCCGCGCTCAGATCGCCGCCGTGCGGCAGCGGTTCGTCCGCATCGTTGTAGGGGAAGATGTCCGTCGCACTCGCCCTTTTGGCCATGATCATCGAACTC
>DATNMT010000528.1:0-2148 GCA_035602495.1 Bradyrhizobium sp. | reverse complement strand
TGAGAAGGTGAAGCGGCGCATTCTCGAATATCTGGCGGTGCGCAAGCTGAATCCGGACGGCAAGAGCCCGATCCTTTGCTTTGTCGGCCCTCCCGGCGTCGGCAAGACCTCGCTGGGCCAGAGCATTGCGCGCGCGATCGGCCGCAAATTTACTCGGCTCAGCCTTGGCGGCATCCATGACGAAAGCGAGATCCGCGGCCACCGGCGCACCTATATCGGCGCGCTGCCCGGAAACGTGATCCAGGCCATCCACAAGGCCGGCACCCGCAATCCGGTGATGATGCTGGACGAGCTGGACAAGCTGGGCGCGGGATTCCACGGTGATCCGTCGGCGGCGCTGTTGGAGGTTCTCGACCCCGAGCAAAATGCCACCTTCCGCGACAACTACCTCGCCATTCCCTTCGATCTCTCGAAGGTGCTGTTCATCAGCACCGCCAATGTGATGGACAATATTCCGCTCGCCGTGCGCGACCGGATGGAGATCATCGAGATGCCGGGCTACATCGAGGATGAGAAGCTGGCGATTGCCCGGCGCCACCTCGTCAAGCGTCAATTGGCATCGGCGGGCCTGACCGAGGCGCAATGCAGGATCACCGACGACGTCCTGCTCTCGATCATCCGCGACTATACCCGTGAAGCCGGCGTGCGAAACCTCGAGCGCCAGATCGGGTCAATTTGCCGGCACGCCGCGATGCGGATCGCCGAGGGCAACGCGGCGGCTGTCATCATAACTGTGGCGGACCTTCATGCCATCCTGGGACCGAAACGTTTTGAGCCGGAAATAGCCATGCGCACCAGCGTGCCGGGCGTGGCTACCGGTCTCGCCTGGACCCCCGCGGGGGGCGATATCCTGTTCGTCGAGGCGACCAGCATTCCCGGCCGCGGCAAGCTGATCCTCACCGGCCAGTTGGGCGAGGTGATGAAGGAGAGCGCGCAGGCCGCCCTCACTCTGGTCAAGTCCCGCGCTGTCGAATTCGGAATCGACTCCATCGAACTGCAGAAGTCCGACGTTCACATTCATGTTCCGGCCGGAGCGATCCCGAAGGATGGGCCGAGCGCCGGCGTCGCGATGTTCATGGCGTTGACGTCGCTGATGACCGGGCGCACGATTCGCAGCGATACGGCGATGACCGGCGAAATCTCGCTACGCGGTCTGGTGCTGCCGATTGGTGGCGTGAAGGAGAAGGTTCTGGCCGCGATCCAGGCCGGCATCGCCACCGTCATGCTTCCCGGCCGCAACCGCAAGGACCTCGAGGACGTGCCGGAAAAAGCGCGCAACTTAATACGCTTCGTCTGGCTGGAGCGCGTTGATGATGCGATCGAGGCGGCGCTCAATCCTCCGGATACCGAACAGCAGGATACAGTCCGCAACTCGCACACCGCCCCGACGGAGCGGCAAGCGGCGCGTTCCCTATAGCCGTCGGCATCTTCAGGCCGCCGTCGAGCATTTGATCCACTGAAATTGACCAACGTCAGCGCCGCGGCCGGCAACCACGTCCATGAAGCTGAACGTCCCACCGTGAGATCCCTGTCATGCTCGATCGCACCCGCAAATTTCCTAACCCCAGCCATCACGCGATGCATGTGCCCCGCGCCATGTTCGCTGCCGCCATCGACCGCTTCGGTGGACCCGAGGTGATCACCGCTCACGCTTTGCCGGTCCCGGAAGTCGATGCCGGCGAAGTCTTGATCGCCGTCGATACCGCCGGCGTCGGCGGATGGGACGCCGATGTCCGGGAAGGATTTTTTGCGTCCCGCAAGCCGCATTTTCCACTGGTTCTCGGCTATGACGGCGCCGGCATCGTCGCAAAAGTCGGCTCGCGGGTGCGGCGGTTGAAGGTCGGCGACGAAGTCTATTCCTACAATTGGGAGAATCCGAAGGGCGGCTTCTACGCCGAATATGTCGCGTTGCCTGCCGACAAGGTTGCGCCGATCCCCAAACGGCTGGATCTGCGGCATGCCGGCGCGATCCCGATCACGGGCTTGACCGCGCTGCAGGGCATTGACGATGCGCTGGGTTTGAAAAAGGGCGAGACCATCATCATTCACGGCGCCTCGGGAGGCGTGGGGACGCTCGCGGTGCAATTCGCAAGGCTCCGCGGCGCCAAGGTGTTTGCGACCGCATCGGGCAAGGAAGGGCTAGAACTG
>DATNMT010000527.1:0-2872 GCA_035602495.1 Bradyrhizobium sp. | reverse complement strand
ACTGGGTCAGCCAGTCGGTCGCGGCCACCAGCCGCTCGGCCAGCAGCCCGATGTCGAAGCGCAGCTGCGCCGTACGCGCGTCGATGACTTCTTCGTCCAGTGTCAGCAGATCAATCAACAGGGTTGACAGGTTTGCCTCGTTTAGCAGGCGCGCCACATAACGATTGCGCGGGCTGTGCCGACTACTGCCGCTGCCGTGGGCGAACAGCACAATCGCATGGGATCCCTCGGGCAAAGTAAGATTGCCATCGAGCATCACCTCACCGGCCGGTACGCGGACCAATTGCTCTTCAACCGTCTGATCTGCAGGATGGTTCATGGCATGTTTCCTCTGCCGGATGTGCGCAGCCGCCGCGTCATTTACCGGGACTGCGGCGCTTGTTGCTTACACCGCGAACGGGAACGTCTCCGGAAGCTCGCCGGTTTCCCACTCTTCCGTTGATTCGAGCGGCTTGACCGCGCGCGTCTTGTCGAAATGGAGTACGGCGTCGAATTGTTCGACCAGTCGCGCCCCGAAATAATGGCTCTGCCGCTCGGTCTCGGGACGATAGATCACACCAATCGCCCGCTCGAGCCGGGGAGCCGCCAGTTGCTGCACCATCAGTCGCTGTCGTTCAGGATAAGCAGGAACCGGTCGTGCCGCACCGCATGGAACAGCGCCTCGTAGCTACCGGCCAGCGCCGGGCGAACACGCTTGCGCTCGGCGGATTTGCCCCAGTCGGAGGCCGCCGTGACTGTGCCGTGGTGGGTGGTGAAGCCGATCAGCACCGCTTCACCGGCGTATTTTTCACGCGTGAGCTGGCCGACATTGAGCTCGCCACGCTGGCCCATTTCGGTCGCACGGGCGTCGCCGAGATGGGAATTATGCTCCCAGACGGCAACCTTCGCGCTTCCAACCTTCCGACCGAGATACTCAACCAGGGCGTCGAGGGTTTCGGCCATATGTCGGTCACGAAGATTCCATGACGACACTTCCTCAAGGAACACGGACCGGTAATACGCCTCGGCATTTTTCACCAGACGGGCATTCTGCTCGGCATGGAACAGATCATCGTCCGCCAGGCCGCCGTCGCGCCGCATGGTGTCAGCCGCCCGGCGTTGCAATTCGATCAGTTGGCCGATGACCTCCTCCTCACACGACCTGGAAAGGTTCAGGCGCGTCATCAGACCACAGGCCTGGGTATCCTCGCCGACATGGTCGAAGCAGGAGTAACGCTCGCGTGCCCGCTCGGCCGCCTCGGGGTCGACCTTCTCGAGATATTGCAGCACGGCTTTCATCGAGGCATGGAGGCTGTAGAGGTCGAGGCCGTAAAATCCGACTTTCTCGGCACCCGGCGGCAGCGCGTCGTTGAAGGCCCGCAGCCATTCGATGAACTCGACCACCACCGTGTTGCGCCACATCCATGTCGGGAAGCGGCGGAAATCGGCCACCGCCTCCACAGCATCGACGTCGTCGCTTGCACCGCGGACATAGCGGTTGAGCCGATAGGCGTCGGGCCAGTCGGCCTCCACGGCGACGGCGGAGAAGTTCTTTTCGGCGATCAGCCGTTTGGTGATCTCGGCACGCTCGCAGTAGAACTCATGCGTGCTGTGGGACGCTTCAGCCAACAGCGCGAAACGAGCCTCGCCGATCCGCCCGATCAGCGGATCGTAATCGCGGGCCAATCCCGCCAACGGGTAGGCAATCTGGCGCAATGCCTTGATGAGCGGGCGGTCCACCGCCGGACCTTGCGCGACCTCGCCAGTTTGCGGCGTCCCTTGCCGCGCCAGCAGGATGCCAACCTCCTCGTCCGCGGTCTGGGAAAAATCCTGGTACCAGCGGCCGACGGCATGGAACGGCTCCGGCGTAATGGCACAGATGACGTCGTCGGCTTTTTCCTTCATCTCCTCGCAGGCTTCAGGCGACGCCGTCGGAACCGCAACCACAATGCGGGCTGGATTCTGCTGCCGCAACGCCTCGATCGCGGCGTGCATGGTGGCTCCGGTCGCGAGGCCGTCGTCCACCAGAATGACGGTGCGGCCGCGGACATCGGGCGGCGGCCGATCGCCGCGGTAAAGCCGCTCGCGCCGCTCCAGCTCCTGCCGTTCACGCGCCGCAATCGCCTCGATCGCCTGCTCGCCGATGCCGAGGCGCTCGACGAGTTGATCGTTGAGCACGCGCACGCCACCGGTGGCGATCGCCCCCATCGCCAGCTCCTCATACGGGGACGCCAAGCTTGCGGACGACAAAGACATCGAGCGGCGTGCCGAGCCCGCGGGCCACTTCATAGGCAACAGGCACGCCGCCGCGCGGCAGCGCCAGCACGAGCAGGTCGGGTCGATTGGCATAGGCTGCGAGCTTTTCGGCGAGCAGCCCGCCGGCTTCGCGGCGATCACGAAACAGTCCCGGCTTGACAAGTACTGGCTGCATTCTCCTCCTCCCTTGTTTTGTGGAGGCGGCGCGAACTGTGCCGCATCAGGTCATTTTCAGCCTTGACGGCGGTCAATGCGAAAACCGATGTCGCGTGTATGTGATGCTGAGGACCGGAAGCTTCACGGGAAATGCACAGGCATTGCAGTCCTCGCTGGCGAGTGAACCATACTGACCGCGGCGACGCCGATCATCTACCTCTATCCCAACCGGCTGCCGAATAGGCTGGCGCCACCCCGTTACTGAGCGCAGCAGTCGCCTCCTGATGCGCTCTCTCCGGCGTGCAGTGCGGGTTCAACCGCATACCCATCGCACCCACGCTCCCCGTCCCCGAATCCTTTTCCGCGTCGCCCGAGGATTCAGCCGCGCTTTCTGCGCGAGCCACGTGCAATTCCGCCCCCACGACAGCCCCCTCGCCGATGGCGGCTCCGACCCGCTTGACTGATCCAGACCGCACATCGC
>DATNMT010000510.1:0-43559 GCA_035602495.1 Bradyrhizobium sp. | reverse complement strand
TCCCTGCGCCCTCTTTTCAGAGGGAGCCGGACCAAAGAGCAAGACTCGAGCAAAGCTGTGCTGCGAGATCGCGAAGTTATGTCTGATGCTGTTTGAAAAATCCCAACTGTCATCGCCCGGCTTGACCGGGCGACCCAGTATTCCAGAGACGTCAGCGATTGAGCCGATAGGCCGCGGCGTACTGGATCCCCCGGTCAAGCCGGGGGATGACGACTTATGGTGGCGCGCGTTTTGGTGGCGCGCGCCTAACCCCCTCACACCCGCCAGTCGTAAATCCAGTCCTGCCACGCCAGTACGCGGCGTGGGCCCATGGCCTTGATGGTAAGGTCGCGCGCGATCGCGGCGGGGCCTCGCAGGTGATAGATCACCCCATTGCGTTGCGCGGTGCGCGCCACCCGCGCCACCCGCGCGCGGCGCAGTTTGGCGTAGCGCCTCAGCGCGGCGGTAATGCCCGCTGGAGTTTCTGCGTCGCCTTCGCCGAGGCATTTGGCGAGCACCGCGGCATCCTCGATCGCCATGCCCGCGCCTTGCGCGGCGAACGGCAGCATGGCGTGGGCGGCATCGCCCAACAGCGCGATCGCGCCCTTGGTCCAATCGCCGCCGTCGGGCAGCGTGAACAGCGCGAATTTCTTCCAGCCGTCGACGGCGCCGATCGTCATCCGCGCCGGGCCCGGCCAGCGCGGCGAGGCGAAGATCTGGCGCAGCTCATTGCCATCGGCCGGCGCGCTCCAGCCCGGCCGGTTCCAGGTCCCCGGCACCACCGCGACGATATTCATCTGGCGTGCGCCGGAGATCGGATAGGCGACGAGATGGCCGTTCGAGCCCATCCAGAGCTGGACCCGCCGCGAGGCATATTCGCGCGGCAATTGGGTGGCCTCGAGCGTGCCGCGCCAGGCGATCAGCCCGGAGAATTTCGGCTGCACCTCGGGGAACAGATGTTGCCGCACCGTGGACCAGATGCCGTCGGCGCCGATCAGCGCCACCGCCAGTTCCTGGCTTCGCATCATGCCGCTGCGCTGGACCACGGTCAGTCCCTTGACGTGCGGGGCTGCGTCCTCGAACTGGCAGCCGAGCCGCAAATCGATATCGGGGTTGTCGTTGACCTGGGCCTGCAGCGCCGCTTGCAGATCGGCGCGATGCACCACCCAATAGGGGCTGCCGGCCGAGAGCGTGGCGGCTTCGCCAATCGGCAACCGCGCCACTTCGCCGCCGCCGCGCGCGCTCATCAGGCTGATGGCGTCGGGAGTGACCGCGCGGGAACCGAGCCGCGGCTGCAATCCGAGATCGACCAGCACGCGGCTGGCATTGGGTGACAGCTGCAGGCCGGCGCCGATTTCCTCCAGCCGCTCGGCCTTCTCGAGCACGACGACGCGAAATCCCCGTGCCGCGAGCGCCAGCGAGGCCGTCAATCCTCCGATCCCGGCACCAGCGACGAAGATGGTGCGTGACGCGGCCACGGTCCGGTCAGGCGACCTTGTCCCTCACCACGCATTCGGGCGGTCGGGCTTCGCCTTCCTTCAGGTCGGGCGCGAAACGATACAGCGTCGAGCAATAGGGGCAGATGATTTCGTTGTCGTTGCCAAGATCGAGGAAAACATGGGGGTGGTCGAACGGCGGATTGGCGCCGACACACATGAACTCCCGCGAGCCGATCTCGATGACGGACACGCCGGCATCGTTGTGAAAGTGCGGAACGACATGATCGGACATAATTCTTACCCCGGATGGCAATGGCGGCAGACGCAAATCAATACACCGCGGCACCTTGAAATGCCGCGCACCTTAACTCGCGGGAACGGTTGATTCCTAGAGCCCCGAACGCGCATCTGCTCATGCAAATTCGACACAATCTTGTCGTCCCAGAGAAGCCCTTCTTTCGTCGGGGCCGTTGTGTCTTAAAAGCGGCACACCATGTTGAGGTGAGGGAAGCCCGGGTTTCCAGAATGAAGCGATCGCGGATCGGTTTGGCGTTGGCAGGCACGGCGGCATGCGCGGTCGCATGCGCGGTTGTCTGGCCGCACGCCCGCGATTCCTGGGCCATTCTGGCGGCGCAGGACGATCCCGCGGAACTCGCGGATGTCCAGATCAATTCTGCCCTGCGAAATAGCCAAAAGATAATAGCCGAGAATATCGAGGCGGCGCTGGCCCAGGGCGACGCCGATCTCGCCAATAGCTTTGTCGAGCTTGCCAGGGACAAGGGCATTGCCCTCGACGACGACCTGTCGAAGCGGGTGAGCGACGCGGTCACGGAACAAAATTCGCCAACGCATTTCGCCAGGGGTTTTGCCACCGGGCTTGTGACCGGCAACGCCGACGATGTCGCGAGCCTTTCGGGCACGGTCGCGGGCGACCTCTTTGTGTTCGGGGATATCCGCGACGTGGTGCGCGAGGGCAAGCATCTGGCGATGGGCGAGGATACCGACCGGCTGGTGCTGGGGCTCGCCGCCGCGGGCCTCGCGGTCACGGCGGCGACCTATGTCTCGCTCGGCGGCGCGGCGCCGCTGCGCGCCGGGCTCACGCTGGTCAAGGATGCCCGCAAGGTCGGCCGGCTCGGCGAGGGGCTCACCGAATGGGCCGGCCGCTCCGCGCGCGAGGTCGTCGATACGCCGGTGCTGCAGAACGCGGTGATGTCCGGTTCGGTGCTGCGGCCGGGCGAGAGCCTCACGGCGATCAGGGCCGCCTTCCGTGCCGAGAAGGCCGGCGCGCTGGTGCGTCTGGCAAAGGATGTCGGACGGGTGAGCGAAAAGGCGGGGATTCGCGCCGCGCAGGATACGCTGAAGATCGCCGAGAACCCGAAGGACGTGACGCGGGCCGCGCGGCTCGCGGAATCCAGGGGCGGCCAGACCCGCGCGATCCTGAAGATGCTTGGCCGCGGCGCCCTGCTGCTGGCCGCCGGCGCCTTCGATCTCACGCTGTGGCTGTTCGGCGCGCTGCTGGCGCTGTTTGGCCTGTTGTCGTCGATCAAGGCGACGGCCGAGCGGCTGACCCAGTCCTGGCTCAACGCCAAAAAGGCGCGCCGCCTGCGCCGGCGATTGGCGGCCGCGGCGCAGCCGACGGTGGCGATGTCCGGCGCAAGCGGCTAGCCTCCCGCCGGTCTGCAGTCATTTCCAAAAATGCGGAAGGCGCAATGCCGAGTTTTCACAACGGCGATGTTGAAATTGCCTATCTCGACGAAGGCGAGGGCGAGCCGATCCTGCTGGTGCACGGTTTTGCCTCGACCAAAAATGTAAACTGGGTCTATCCGGCCTGGGTTTCGGAGTTGCGGAAAGCCGGCCGCCGCGTTATCGCGCTCGACAATCGCGGCCATGGCGATTCCGCCAAACTCTACGATCCCGAAGCCTACCACATCCCGCTCATGGCCTCCGATGTCACCGCGCTGATGGATCATCTCGACATCGAGCGCGCCGACATCATGGGCTATTCGCTGGGCGGACGAATGACGGCGTGGCTGGCGTACAGGCTGCCGCAGCGGCTGCGCTCGGCGATCTTCGGCGGCATCGGCATCGGCCTGATCGAGGGCGGCGGCCCCGGCGAAAACGTTGCCACGGCGCTGGAGGTGTCCTCGCTCGACGAGGTGAGCGATCCGGTGGGGCGGACGTTTCGCGCCTTTGCCGACCAGACCCGCGCCGACCGCCGCGCGCTTGCCGCCTGCATGCGCGGCTCGCGGCGGCTGATGACGAGAGAGGAAGCCGCCGCCATCAGCGTGCCGGTGCTGATCGCGGTCGGCACCACGGACGAAATCGCGGGCTCGGCGCAGGCGCTGGGCAAGATCATCCCCGGCTCGCAGGTGCTCGACATCCCCAACCGCGACCACATGCGCGCGGTCGGCGACAAGGTCTACAAAACGGGCGTGGTGGAGTTTCTGTCACAGCGAAAGTGAATCGATTTCCGGCCTGTCGTCATCGTCGAATTGCCTGATCAATGCGAGCAGCACCGTGAACGTCGCGACCCAAACCAGGCGTGCGCCGTAACGATCATGCGGCCCCGAGATCACGCCGCAGACCACCGCATTGCCGAGCAAGGCGAGCGACACGGTCGCCGCCAGCAGCGTGAGATCGTCGAGCCGCCGGCGCCAGATCGAACTTGTGAGCAGGCCAAACACCGCCAACATCGAAACCAGCGCGACCGGAATATGCAGCCAGTTGACCGCGGTGAAATTGATGTCCCAATGCTGCTGATGCGCCGCGCGCATCGCCTTGAGCTGCGCGGGAATGTAACGCCCGATGATGCCGTAGGTATGGGGGATCCAGCCGTTGGAGCCTTCGCCGGTGGCGACGTGGACCAGTTGCTGGGCGGTTGCGACGACCGCCGCTTCGGCCTGCCAGAGCGGATAGTCGGCGAGCGAATGGGTGACGATAAAACCCATCTCGTCGCCCATGCCCTTGAAGCGGCCGAGCGTGTTGAACATGCTGTTGCCCCAGAGGAACGCGTCGGCGGTGGCCGGAAGCTGGTCGCGGTAGGGACAGAGCTTGAGTGGCTGCTGCGGGCAGTGATCCCGGAGATAGCGCGTCACGATGCCGTCCTGCAGCATCCGCCCGAAGGCGACGCCGGTGCCGCCGGGCGTCCATGCCAGTTGTCCGGACAGGGCGAAATTGGCCGCGAGCAACATCAGCGCGCCGGCCAGAATCGTGAGCGTGCCCTGCATCAGGCCGGACACGGCGATGCGCGCGGGCAAAAAGGGCTTCGCGATCCAGCCGACGCAGGTCAGGCCCAGCAGCACCGCGAGCGTGGCGCTATGGGTCGCCGCGGCGAAGGCGGTAAAGGCGAACAGCGAGAATTTCTCGGTTGCAGAAATCTTCTCGCCGTGCAGCACCAGAATGAACAACGACAGCACCGACAGCCCGGCGAAGATGTCGGTCAAGAGCATGCTGGCGAGCCAGGGTAGGGCCGTGGTCAGGATCAGCGCGAGGCTCAGGCCGAGCAACCGCATCGGCCTGAGCAAGCCGAACACGCGCAGCGTCAGTTGCAGGATCCACAAGCTCGCCAGCGCCTGAATCCCCAGATTGATCCAGAAGCCGGAATCCTCGCCGAAATGCAGATAGAGGCCGAACACGGTGGAGCGGCTGGGGACCAGATAGCCCTCGTACCATCTCGCCAGATAGCCGCCGGTGTCCCACTGCAGCAGCGGATAGCCGTTCCACAGCGCCGGCGCGAGCAACATCAGGGGGATTGTGACGGCTGAGATCCAGACCCAGGCCGGAGAGGCCGCGCGCGCGCGTAAAACTTGCGTGTTGATGCTCGATCCCCCCATTTTCGACCACCATGCCCGGATTGGCGGCCAAGCGGAAATCCGCCAATAGTCGGACGCCTGCCGCTTGATTTCCCGAAAATCCCGACCACCTTGATCCAACGCCTGCACGCAAGGTGGACCTCGGCTGACCTAAGAAAATGTGTCACTTCAATGTTTTAGTGTGCACTCTTGGCTAAAGCCGACGTTCACCCTTCGCCAAAGGCTCAGGACAGTTGTCCGCCGGTCGTGCTATAATGCCCGACAGGAACATCAGGTTTTGCGAGAACCGCCCATGGCCATGCATCAGATCAATCCGCAGGGTGCGAAACTTTCGGCGCTCGATCCGATCTGGGATCGCGTGCGCACCGAGGCCGAAGACATCGTTCGCCGCGAGCCGGAGCTGGCGTCCTTCATCTACTCGACCGTGCTTCATCACGAGCGGCTCGAGGATTCGGTGGTGCATCGCCTCGCCGAGCGGCTCGACCATTCGGCGCTGTCGGGCGACTTGATCCGCCAGACCTATGACTAGGCGCTGCGCGACCAGCCCGATCTCGGCAATGCCTTCCGCGCCGATTTGATAGCGGTCTACGACCGCGACCCCGCGACCTCGCGGTTCATCGACCCGCTGCTTTACTTCAAGGGCTTCCATGCGCTGCAGACGCATCGTCTGGCGCATTGGCTCTATCAGAAGGGCCGCAAGGATTTTGCCTATTATCTGCAAAGTCGCTCGTCGGCGGTATTCCAGACCGACATCAATCCCGCAGCCCGGATCGGACGGGGCATCTTCCTCGATCACGCCACCGGTTTCGTGTGCGGCGAAACCGCCGTGATCGAAGACGACGTCTCGATCCTGCACGGTGTCACGCTCGGTGGCACCGGCAAGGAAAACGAGGACCGCCATCCAAAAATCCGCCATGGTGTCCTGATCGGGGCCGGCGCAAAGATTCTGGGCAATATCGAGGTCGGCCATTGCGCCCGTATCGCCGCGGGCTCGGTGGTGGTGAAGCCGGTGCCGCATAATGTGACAGTGGCGGGTGTTCCCGCCACGATCGTCGGCGAGGCCGGCTGCGCCGAGCCGTCGCGCACCATGGACCAGATGCTGGGCGCGATCGGACTCTGAGTTCGAAAACCACGGGTTGCCGCCCTCGGACTTGATCCGAGGGCTCGCGCGCACAGCGTGTACAATTTCCGCAAGTTAGGCTAGCAGTTCGCCCCATCTCGTCCTAAACCTTCCCCAGAACCTAAATCCGATTGGAGACTGCCGTGGACGTTCAGGAAGTCAGGAAGCTCGACGCTTATCTCAAGCGCCTGTTCGGCAATCCCAAAATCCGCGTGGTGCCGCGGCCGAAGAAGGACGATTCGGCGGAGGTCTATATCGGCGAGGAATTCATCGGCGTGCTGTTCGTCGACGACGAAGACGACGACCGCTCATTTCAGTTCCAGATGGCAATTCTCGAGGACGACCTGGTCGAGCAGGGCTGAATTACCCCTTCGGCCCTTTCATTTGCACCGTCAACCGGTCCATGGCGTTGGCGACGTCGCGCCATTGCGCAAGCCAGCTTCGCGGAAAACGAAACGTCAGGTCAGCGCCGTCGATGCGGCGCTCGCTCAGGCACATCCCGGGGGTGGCGGCCTCGCGCGTGCAGCGCGCGGTGATGTTCGGCGTATTGGCAAAGAACAGATCTTCGCCGCCGTAAGGCGTGCCTTCCCGAAACGCCCGCATCGTCAGCCCGTCCTCGCCGGGCGTCGATGCCTGCTCGAGGTAGCGCGGATAGATGGTGCGCACCCGCATATCCGGCGCCAGCGTGTCATGATGCGCCGCGATCGACAGGAAAATCCGGTCGATCGGCTGCACCGCTTCTTCGACGGTGTCGGCGCTGAGGTGCTTTGGCGCTTCCGGAGGTTCGAGCGACGGAAAGCTGAAGGACAGATCGACCCGCTCCTGCGGCCCGGAGTGGCGCTGGATTTTCATCCGGATCGCCTCGGTCGGTACATTGAAGAGGGTGGCCCCGATGCTGACTGGCAGCCGTTCCGGCGCGCTGGAAGCGTCCGCCCCCCAGGTCGGCCACAGCAGATAGGCGACCAGCGTGATCGCGCCGGCCGCCATTGCGCAGCCCAGCACGATCGGAATCAAGTGGCCATGCGAACGCTCGCGCGAACCGCGCGCGATGTGCTGGGCCGTCGAGAAGAACGTCATGAACGGAGCATCCGAAAGGCTTGGCCGAATCACTGCCGAATATGCCATGCGGCAGCGAAATTCCGCACGGTTTCGCGCGCGACCAGCAGCCGTGAGCCATGCCTCGGCCGCGGTTCCCGGTTCCGCGCGTTAACCCTTCTTTAAGGATGATGTGGCGGCGGCCAGCCAATTTTGCGAAGCAATGGCGGTTCTGGTCCGGTAGCGGAAGTGCGTGCGATGTCGCCTGATGCATTGAATTCCCTGTTTGCGCTTTGCATCGGGTTCGCATTGGCTGGCGCGCTGTCCAGCGGATATCAGGCGGTGGTGCAGCGCCCGGCCGGCTTCGGACTGCTGCAGGAGGGCGTGGCGCCGCAAACCTTCGCCGCGGTGCCGTTCCTGGTGTTCGCCGCACCCTTCATCATCATGCGCAATACGCTGCGTGGCGCCAAGATCGAACGACGCCGCTTCGAATTCGTCATGCTGGCAACCGTGCTGGCGGGGTTCTGGAGCATGATGTCCGGCACGTTCTTCCTGATGACGCTGCGTGCCGCCGGATTGCTGGCCTGAGCAGCGCGGCTGTGCCAAAGTCTCCGCGGAACCAGGAGACTGATGCGATATGGCGATCTACGAACTAGACGGGCAGGCGCCCGACCTCCCTGCCGACGGAAACTACTTCATTGCCGACACCGCCACCGTGATCGGCAAGGTGCGTCTTTTGAACTCAGCCAGCGTCTGGTTCGGCGCGGTGCTGCGCGGCGACAACGAGTGGATCGAGATCGGCGAAGGCTCCAACGTCCAGGATAACTCGACCTGTCACACCGATATGGGTTTTCCGCTGACCATCGGAAAAAACTGCACGGTCGGCCATAACGTCATCCTGCACGGCTGCACGCTGGAGGATGGCGCATTGGTCGGGATGGGCTCGATCGTCATGAACGGCGCCAGGATCCGACGCGGCAGCATTGTCGGCGCGGGCGCGGTGATCACCGAAGGCAAGGAATTTCCCGAACATTCCCTGATCATCGGCGCACCGGCACGGGTGATCCGCACGCTCGATCCCGCGCAGGTTGCGGAGATAGGAAGTACTGTGAAATTCTACGTCGCCAACGGGGCGCGCTACCGAAGAGGCCTGAGGAAAGTCGGCTGAGCGCGGCTTGCGCGGCTTCGCTCCCGCCCGCTTCGTCAGGGTTTCGGCTTCTTCGATCGGCCCGGCTTGACGCCGTCCGTCGCCGTCGCGTTCGAAAGCGACGCGCTCTTGCGCAGCGCGTCCTTCAGGTCGACCGGAATGCCGTGCTTCCCGAGCAGATCGGCGAACGCCTCGTCCGCCAGCTCCTGGATGGTCGCCATCCGGTCGCGCGCCAGCTGCTTCAGCTTGTCGAACGTGTCGTCGTCGAAGGCGATGAGCTTGCGCACGAATCCTCCGCTCCTTCCGCGGTCGGGCGCCCGCATTCGAGCAAGGCCGCCGCAGATGGTTTCCGCAAGGTTATCATCGAATCACCAGACATTCGAAACGTTTGAATGGGTCGCACGGTCGCGGTACGACGGCTTCAGATCGGTGGCCCGGACCGAGAATCCCATTTGTTCGTGGCATGATCGAGGACCGCACCGATCAGGCCGTCGGTGCGGATGCCGCCGCATAGAAATTGAGCCGAGCGTGCAGGTTTCCGATCGCGGTCGAGAACCCGGCGGCTCGCTTCAAGATTCGTGGCCGATTCCCGAGGCACGGCCGCCGGCCCGGTCAATTAAAGTTGAGGGCTCGCAAGTGGCGAAAAAATCGGGTCTTCCCAGTGTATTCTGGCCCGGGCCATCTGACGGAAGCCATCTGCTGGTACGCCGCTTGCATTATCCACCTGCAGGAAGGTGATGAATGCTCACCATACTCACAGTCCCCGGCCTGACGCTGCTCTTTCTGGGCGTCGTCGTCGGCTTGGGTGCGGCCTTTGTGTGGATGCTTTGGGAGATCGAGCAGGTGTCCAAGCCGCGGCGTAACGGCGACCGCTTCTTCGGATAGGTTGCGCCGTTACTTTCCTGAACAAGGCGCGCGGCAAGCGTTGCGCGCCACGGATGGGCTTTCGCCCGAAATCGCTTCAAAGCCGGTCAGCCCAGCACCTTGTATTTCCTGAACCAGGCCTGCATCTGACTCCATCCGTCTTCGGCGGCTTCCTTGCGATAGCTTGCCCGGTAGTCGGCGTGGAAACCGTGCGGTGCGCCCGGATAGATCTTGAACTCGGCGGTCTTGTGCGCCGCCGCCAGCGCTGCCTTCAGCGCCTCGACCTGGGCCACGGGGATGCCGGTATCCGCCGCGCCATAAAGCCCCAGCACCGGCGCCTTCATCTCGGGAGCAAGTTGGGTCGGGCTCTTCGGCCAGAGCGGGTTCGGCGGATCGACCGGCGGCCCATAAAACGCGACACCTGCCTTGAGGCCGCTATTGTGGGCGGAATATTCCCACACCGTCCGTCCACCGCGGCAAAATCCGACAATGCCGAGCCGGCCGCTGTCGCCACCTTGCGACTTGGCCCAGGCCACCGTGCTGTCGAGGTCGGAAAGCAGTTCGGCGTCCGGCTTGGAATCGACGATCGGCAACAGCTGCGAAATATCGGATATCTTGGTGAGATCGACGCCTCTGCGGAAATAATAGTCCGGCGCGACCGCGAAGGCGCCGAGCTTGGCGAGGCGCCGCGTCACGTCCTTGATATATTCGTGCAGGCCGAAAATCTCCATCGCCACCAGCACCACCGGCGGATTGCTCACATTGGCCGGGCGCGCGAAATAACCGGGCATTTCGCCATCGGCCACCTTTATTTTCGCGTCTCCCGCGGTGAGGCCTGCGGTGTCGGTCGTGATGACGTCGGCACGGACGGGGCCCGCCGCCAGCGTATAGCCCGCCGTCACGGCGGCGGAGGCGGTCATGAAGCCGCGGCGCGAAAACGGTGCGCCTTTTGTCAGTCCGATGACATCGGATGTCAGCAGGGGCTCGGCGCTCATACTGGATTTCCCTCGGTGCACTGGTCGGAAAGCGCATACAGCAAGCAATGCCCGGGGAACGCAAATCACCAGCTTGCGAGGACGCCGCCGACATCGGCGGATCGCTCGGCAGGTCAGGCCAGTTGAGCAGGATAAAAAACAAGGCCGTCGGCGCAGTATAACGCTAACGGCCTTGCCAGCCCCGGATATTGAAATTGGCTTGCGCCATCCGGTGATCTGCAGCTTGCCCCGGGAATCCACGGGCATGTGTGATCCATTTCACAATTGGCCAAAAAAGTACCGTCCCTCCCTTGGGCGAGGGTTGGCTCGCGCGGCGAGCAGCACAATGGTTTCGGAAACTGGTTTCGGAGACTGGCCTTGGCCCTTAGCTCCGCGACTTGGCGGGCTTGCGGTGGACGGTCGTCGTCGCGTGCGATCTGGTTCGGATCGGCTTGTTGCGGGCCGACGGCGTGCTGGCCGCGTCGGCGCCTCGTGCGCTGGCGAAGGACTGGCGCAGCCCGTCGATCGCCTCGTTGAGCCCCGACACCTGCTCGGAGAGGCGCTTGGTGTCGGCCTGCTGGGCAGCCAGCAGCCGTTTCATGGTTTGCAACTGATCCTGGACCACCTGCAGCTGGTCGATCGATTCCTGCTGGGTGACTTCCAGCCCCTTGGTCTTCTCCACAAGCTGCTCGGAGGCTTGTGCGGTCCTGGCCTGCAATTGGCGGGCGGCAACGACGCGATCCGGTTCAGGCGTCGTGCCGGTGTAGGCGCGCCATAGCGCGATCGAGCCGACGCCGAGCACGATGACGATGAGGGCGCCCGCGGCAAGCGCGATCGGCTGGGAGCCGAGATGCGCGATGCCGCCGTTCCTTGTATGCGCCGATGTAACCTCGATCATGCGACTCAAAGCCCGCCGAACCCCTGGAACTTGTCAGACTTACCATATCGGCAGGTGCGAGGCCCAGCCAAAAACGCCCCTCGGGCGGCGCAAAAACGTTGCGGCCGGCCCCCGGGGAGCGATAGATCGCAGGGTTGGCCTTTAACTTTTGCGAAGGGCGTTCGGTTGGATCGGCAATCCCCAAGAAGCTGCGGAAGCTGTACGGCGTGTTGCGACGGCTGGCTGCAGATCGAAGTGCGCGGCCATCGGATTCGACCGGGCACGCCGTGTCCGTTCAGCGTCGACCATCGATGTTCGATTTACAGCGAACGCCCGCAGCATCCCTGCCGCGAATTCGTTTGCGGATGGCTGGTCGCCTCAAGTCCGCTGCCTGAATGGATGCGCCCGGACAAGTCCGACATGATCATGCTGGCGGCCAATTTTTTCTGGCACGATATGCCGGTCGACGTGATCGTTGCGGCTGGAGTTCGACCGAAGAAAAAAGCCCTGGACTGGCTGATGAAGTTCAGTTCGGAAAACAAACGGCTGCTGATTTATCAAATCGAAGAGGACTGGTTTGCCTTCGGTCCGCCGGCGTTTCAGGCCGAGATTTCAGAACGCATCGGCCGCGGCGAAAAACCATGGGCCGACTGATCGCGCCCTTCCGCAGTAGCGAAATAGGTGCTGCGATGCACAATCAGGGATTGTGGAACTCGCGGCCGGGAAAAATAAGCCGGGAAGTGAAATTGGGGCAAGGCCCCGAAAAATCAGGCAAATTCGTGACGGGCGCTCCTGCGACACGCCAAAATGGCGCATGTTGCGGAACATTGGTGCGCTGCGGTAAGTACCCCTGTACCATTTTTGTGACAGATCACGAATATTTCATTAACCGTGTCTGCGACCCTTCCTTTTGGCATTTGGTATACATTAGGCTTTCCTCGCTCCGAAGTTGAATCGGCTTCGAACGTGGGGAAAAACGTCATGAGAAGAAATGCACTTCTTTCGGGAACGGCTTGCGCTGCTCTCTGCCTGGTATCGTTCAGCGGTACGGCGCGATCGGCAACACTCGATGACGTGATGGCCCGTCTCGACAAGATCGAGAAGGAAAATGCCGAACTGCGCGCGAAGGTCAAAAGCCTGTCCGGTGCAAAGACGGTCGTGGTTGCGCCGGCGCCTGCGCCGGTCACCGATCCAAGCAAATTCAAGGGCAATCCGGTTCTGCACGGCTCGGTCGCGTTGTCGCCGGCTCCCAAGCCTGGCCCGATGATCGGCGGCATTCCCGTAAAAGCCGGACCTCTCACACCGCTGATCGACAACACCACGGTCACGATTTACGGATCGATCGACGTGTCCGGCGATGTTTTCAATCCGTCGGTTTACGATCAGGGAACGAAGCTCGGTGTAGCAAGCAACATTTCGAGCTTCGGCATTCGGGCCAGGCATAACCTTTCGCCGTATGGCTGGGACGGCTGGGCGGTCGTGGCCCAACTGGAATCGCAGGTCGATATCGCGGCTGCCCCGAACGAGCGTGCGGCGTTCGGAACGCGCGACAGCTTCTTAGGGATCGAGGGGCCTTGGGGCGCCATCAAGGCCGGCAAGACCGATACGCCCTACAAGAAAGCCACCGCGGCGATGGATCCGTTCACGCGGACGCTTGGCGACTACAACTCGATCATGGGCAACACCGGCGGCGACAACCGCGCCGAGTTCGATTGGCGCATGAACCACGCGGTCTGGTACGAATCGCCGATATGGAACGGCTTCCAGTTCAGCGCGCTGGCCTCGCCGGGCCAGAACTACGCCCCGGACAACAGCGATTACGCCTACGGCGACTACTTCCAGTGCAACGGCGCGTCGACCCGCGGCAGCGGCAGCAACTTCCCGAACACCGGCGGCGCGCTTCCCGGCAATATCGGCGGCAACGGCTGTACCGACGGCTCGTACGGCAATGCCTACAGCGTTGCTGCGACCTACAAAAACGCTGGGTTCACGGCGATGGCCGCCTATGAGCTCCATGAAGCGGTCAACCGTCACGGCGACGACGGTCTCGAACCAGCTTTGGCTGGCACGGCGTTGTTTGCTCCGGTCATCCTGGCCGACGGATCCCAGGTCTTCACCGGCACGCATAACGAGTGGGCCGCGAAGATCGGCGGTGGCTATCGCTTCAAGGACGGCATCGGCGATCTGCAGCTGAACGCCTATTACGAATGGATCAGGCGTGAAGTGACCCCGATGGAACAGCCGTTCAACGAGCGCTCACGCGACGGCGTGTTCGCCAGCGCCACGCAGTACATCGGCAAGTGGGCCCTGAGCGCGTCCTATGCCCACGCCTTCAGAACGCCCGGCAACCCAGCGATGCTGAGCTTCAACACCGCGGCGCTTGCACCGCTGGCAACCTTGCAAGGCAATCTGTTCGACGATTCCGCCAGCCAGTATGCGATCGGCGCCCGTTACTACTTCAGCGATTGGGCGAGCTGGTACGTCGTCGCCTCCGAACTCACGCAAGGTCCGGGCGCACATTACTGTCTGGGCGCTAGCGGCCACGGCTACCAGGTCTGCTCCCGCGATCAGTTCAACAATACGATCGGCGGCGCGACCATCAGTGCGGCCACCACAGGCATGACGTTCAACTTCTGAGCGCTCGCGAAGACGGGATGAAGGGGGACTTGATCAAGAGTCCCCCTTTTTCTTATGGTTGAACGATTGTTCCGGGTCGCTTGGCAATCCAACGGCTGCAGCAAATGCCCTGAAGATTTGATTTTGCAAGCGCCTTGCAGAGACAGAACTTGGTAGACTTGCAAGAGTTACAGGGAGCCCGACCATGGATATGCAGTCGCCGCCAGCCTATGTGCAGATGGTGCAGGCCGAGACCCCGCCCGAGGAACCGGTCGAGCCGGCGCCGGTCGAGGTCAACGTTTGGAAATACATTCCGGAATCTGCGTCCTCTGTGACCATGATCGTCACGCTTTCGCCGCCAACCGGCCAGGCCGTCATCTATGCCGCCGGCCACGAGAATGACGGGACCCTGTTCAAGGGGCCGCGCTCGATCGACGAAGTCCGGCTCTCCGGTCCGATGATTTATGTGAAGCTTTACGGCGCAACCAGTTTCAATATCCAGTACACCAACTATCGGGTGCGCGAGTGAAGGTGGTGTTTTTCCGCTGATCGCGAACGGCGCCGTGGCACATTCGACACCTGACCAGTTGCTGAAAGATGCCCTGGCGGCGCAGCGCAGGGGCTCGCTCGTGGATGCCAAGCGGCTGTATGCGTCGGTGTTGAAAATCGACCCCACCAATGCCGACGCGTTCGGCAATCTCGCGATCATCGCGGCCCAGCAGGGCGATCTTGCCGGCGCCGAACGGCTGATCCGCCGCGAGATCGAGCTGAGGCCGAATTATCCGGCGAGCTACAACAATCTCGGATCGGTGCTGCAGCAGCAGGGCAGGCTGGCGAATGCGGTTGCCGCTCACCGGCAGGCGATCGAACTGAAGCCGGATTATGCCCAGGCCCATCTCGCGCTCGGCAACGCGCTGCGGCAGCAAGGCCACCTCGAACAGGCGATGGCGGCCTATCGGTCGGCGATTGCGGCGAAGCGCGATTACGCCGAAGCCCACAACAATCTCGGCGTGCTGCTGCAGATGCAGGGCAGCCTCGACCAGGCGGCCTCCAGCTTTCGCGAAGCGGTCGCGCTGAAGCCGGCCTACGCAGAGGCGCAGTTCAACCTCGGTGCCGTCCTGCACCAACAGCAGCAGTTGGAAGCCGCCGAGGCGGCGTATCGGCGGGTCATCGCGCTCCATCCCGGGATTGCCGAGGGCTACAACAATCTGGGCACTGTCCTGAAAGACCGCGGCCTTCCCGACGATGCGCTTTCGGCCTTCGCCAGGGCGGTCGAGCTGAAAGCCGATTACGCCGAAGCGTATTACAATCGCGGTACGGTGCTACAGCAGCAGGCCCGGCTGGAGGAGGCACTGCTGGCCTATGGTCAGGCGGCCGGCCTGCGAGCCGACTATCTCGATGCGATCAACAATGCCGGCATCGTGCTGCAGGAACTCGGACGCGCAAGTGAGGCGATCGATCTGTATCGGCATCTGCTCGATCGCATGCCGGCCCACGCCGATGCCAGCAACAACCTGGGAACCGCGTTGTTGGCGGAGGGGCGCGCCGGCGAGGCGCGACTGGCGTTCGAACAGGCGCTGCTGCTCAGGCCGGATTTCCCCGAGGCGTATTACAATCTGGGCAACGCCTGGCGCGAACTCGGCAATCTAGGTCAAGCGATCGCGGCCTATCGCAACGCGCTGCGGCTCCGGCCTGATGATGCGGAAGCGTTCAGCCAACTCGCCTACCATCGCGCCCAGGCCTGCGCGTGGGATGGTCTGGAAGCGGATCAGCAAAGGCTTGTCGAGCTGGTGCGGCAGGGCGTTCGGGTGCCGCCGTTTTACCTGCTTTGGACGCCGGCCTCGGCATCGGATCAACTGCGCTGCGCCCGCAACTGGATCGGGCCGATCCAGCCGGCGCCGCAGGCCGTCTTCCAGCACCGGCCCGGCATCGAACGGCAACGCATTCGTCTCGGCTACCTGTCCGGAGATTTTCATCAGCACGCCACCGCGCAGCTGATTGCGGAATTGTTCGAGCGCCACGATCGCAGCCGCTTCGAGGTGTTCGCCTATTCCTACGGCCCGGACGACAACAGCCCGATGCGGGCGCGGCTGGTGCGCGGCTTCGACCGCTTCACCGACATTCAGGCCCGGTCGCACCGCGACGCCGCCGGGCTGATCCATGCCGACGAGGTCGACATCCTGATCGATCTCAAGGGCTACACCCATCATGCCCGCCCGGCGATAGCGGCCTGGCGCCCGGCGCCGGTGCAGGTGAGTTATCTCGGCTACCCCGCCACCATGGGGGCGGATTTCATCGACTACATCATCGTCGACCCCTTCGTCGTGCCCGACGACCAGCAAGCCTTTTTCTCCGAGAAGCTGGTTCACCTTCCGGGCAGCTATCAGGCCAACGACCGGCGGCGCGAGGTGGCGGCCGCGGCCACCTCGCGGCGCGACTGCGGGCTGCCGGCGGAGGGGCTGGTGTTCTGCAGCTTCAACAACAGCTACAAGATCTCGCCGGCTTTCTTCGATATCTGGATGCGCCTGCTGCGGTCGGTTCCCGGCAGCGTGTTGTGGCTGCTCGAGACCAACGAACTGGTCAAAGGCAATCTGCAGAAGGAGGCCGAACAACGCGGGGTGGATTCGAACCGGCTGATCTTCGCGCCGCTGGTTCGATTCCCCGAGCATCTCGGGCGTCACCGGCACGCCGACCTGTTTCTCGACACCTTGCCCTGCAACGCCCACACCACCGCCAGCGATGCGTTGTGGACGGGATTGCCGGTGCTGACCTGCAGCGGCGACACCTTTGCGGGCCGCGTCGCCGGCAGTCTCCTCACCGCGATCGGCCTGCCGGAACTGGTGACGCGATCGCTTGCGGAATATGAACAGCTGGCGCTGGCGCTGGCGCGCGATCCGCCACGTTTGACCGCGCTGCGGCAAAAACTGCAAGGCAACCGCGACACCAGCGCCTTGTTCGATCTTCCAAAATTGACTGGAAATATCGAAGCGGCCTACCTGCGGATGTGGCAAACTTGGCTTTCCGGCGATCGGCCGGCCGCGTTTTCGATTCAAGACGGAAGAGAATAGGGGACAGCAGTCATGTTGATGCGAACCGTTATTGCGCTCGCCTCCATCCTGGCATTTGGCACCGGCCCTGGGTGGGCCGATGCCTCCAAGGCCTCGAGGCATCATCGCCACGCGCGCGCGCCAGTTCAGGAGCAACCGGTCGCGCCCTATGGCGGCCCGACGCTCGTCCTGCATCCGGCCAACAACATCGCCTGCAATACGCCCTATCGGGCGACGCGCGCGCTGCCCTGCGATCAGCCGGTCTGGGTCTATGGCAGTCCCTGCGAAATCGACCTGGGGCTGGGGCGCTATCGGTCCTGCGACTGACGGCCGCCAATCATCGTCATGAATGCCGGGGCCCGTTCGGAACAGATGCTCGCAGCTGCGACGGCGCAGCATCGCGCTGGCCACCTCGCCGAAGCGGAGCGGCTTTACCGGCTGGTCTGCGATGCCGATCCCGGCAATGCACGCGCCTTCCATCTGCTCGGCGTGGTCGCGCATCAGCTCGGACGACCTGAGGCGGCGTCGCTGGTCGGCCGGGCGGTCACCCTCGCGCCGGATTACGCCGAGGCGCACAATGACAGGGGCGCGATCCTCGCCGCCAATGGACTGTTCGCGGAAGCCTTGTCCTGCTTCGAACGGGCGGTGGCGCTCAATCCCGGCTATCACGAGGCCCGCAACAATCTTGCACGGGGATTGCGGTCGTTGGGCCGCTTCAACGAGGCGCTGGCGCAGTTCGAACTGATCCTGAGGAGCATGCCGGATTCTCCGGTGGCGCATTTCAATCTCGCGTCCGTGTTCGAACTCGCCGGCAACACCGCGGATGCCGAGCAGCATTATCGAAGCGCGATCTCGCTGCGCCCGGATTTTGTCGACGCTCGTCTCCATCTGGCCTTGCTGCTTCAGGGGCTGGATCGGCTGCCGGAGGCGCTCGCGCATGCCGAGCGCGCGGTGGCGCTGCGGCCGGACAGCGCCGGGCTGCGCAACAATCTCGGCAATATCCTGCGCGGTCTCGGCCGCCGCGACGAGGCGATCGTGCAATACGAGGCGGCGCTCGGGATCGATCCGAACTTTTTCATGGCGCATTATAATTGCGGCGTGGCGCTGCGCGGCGAAACACGGATTGCGGATGCGCGCACGCATTTCGCCCGGGCGTTGGCGCTCAAGCCGGATTTCCTGGAGGCGGAGCTTGCGCTCTGCATGGCGGAGCTTCCGGCGCTTTACCGGGACGAATCCGAGATCGCCGAGCGGCGGCAGGCTTATGCAAGCCGGCTGAGGCAACTGGCCTCGGATGTCGAAAGCGCCGGCGTTGCCGCGAGCCTTGCCGAGGCGATCGGTTCGCATCAGCCGTTCTATCTGCCCTATCAGGGCCGCAACGACCGCGAACTTCAGGCCATCTACGGCGCGCTGGCCTGCAAGATCATGGCGGCCAGATACGCCGCGCCGCGGCTGCCGAAATCCCCCGGCCCGGGCGAGCCGATCAGGCTCGGCATCGTCAGCGGATTTTTCCGGCGGCACTCGAACTGGAAGATTCCAGTCAAGGGTTGGCTCAGCGGGCTCGACCGGACCCGGTTTCGTGTATCCGGCTATCATACCGGCACCGAGCGGGACGCCGAGACCGATGTGGCGGCGGCGTTGTGCGAACGTTTCGTGCAGGGCCCGCTGTCGCTGGATGCGTGGCGGCGCACGATCCTGGACGACGCGCCGCATGTCCTGATCTTTCCCGAAATCGGCATGGACAAGGTATCGGCGCAACTGGCGGCGCAGCGGCTCGCGGCCATGCAATGCGCTTCCTGGGGGCACCCGGTCACCAGCGGCTTTCCGACCATCGACCATTTCATCAGCAGCGATCTCATGGAACCGGCGGGCGCCGAGGATCACTATACCGAGCAGCTCGTCCGGTTGCCGAACCTTTCGATCTATTACGAGCCGTCGGACGTTTTGCTGCCGCCGATGGACCGCGCACAACTCGGGCTACGTGCGGGCGCAGTCGCCTTTTGGTGTTGTCAATCCTTGCCAAAATACCTGCCGCAATTCGACGAGGTCTTTGCCCGCATCGCCGCCGAAGTCCCCGGCTGTCAGTTCACCTTCATCGAATTCGGCGGCGGCAGCGGCGTCACTGCGATGTTTCGCGACAGGCTCGACCGCGCCTTCCGGGCGGCCGGGCTCGACGCCGGCGACCGCTGCGTGTTCCTGCCGCGATTGACCCCGGATCGTTTTGTCGCGGCGATCGGCCAGTGCGATATCGTGCTGGACAGCATTGGCTGGTCCGGCTGCAACTCGATCCTGGAGAGCCTGGTGCACGATCTCCCGGTCGTGACGCTCGCCGGCGAGATGATGCGGGGACGGCACACCGCCGCCCTTCTTCAGATGATGGACATCCGCGAGACCACCGCGCAAACGATCGACGAATACGTCTCGATCGCGGGCGCACTGGGCCGCGACGCCGCGCGCCGGAGCGAGTTGTCGGCTCGGATCGCCGGCAACAAGCATCGCGTCTACCGCGATCGCGAATGCATCGCGGCGCTGGAAGCATTCCTGGAGCGGGCGGTTCGCCGCGGTGCCGCGCGGTCACCTCCATAACCTGAAGGCGGCCGTCGAATTTTCCGCGGAGCGCATTTAGTCGGTCCAAAAAAGTTGCGGCCAGCCCTTGGGGGAGGGCTGGCCGCGCGCGATCCGGTCTGGGACGGGGAGGGGTGGGGATGTGACCGGGTCGCGTGTCTCCGTTAAGTCGTTAGTGATCGCGGGCGCTGGCGGTGGAAACCGCCGGGCGGCTGTCGCCGAGCGCGACCCACACATTGGGGTCGCCCTGCGACTGCCGCTTGACGAAGCGGTATCCGGTCTCGGTCCAGGCCACGACGGTTTCGTTCTGGTTGTCGAGAATGAACTCGCCCTTGTCGGTCTTCACGGTCAGCACCGCGTGGCCTTCGCCCTTCTTGTCGCGCACCACCGTGATCAGCAGCGCCTCGCGCGGCCAGCCGGCGTCCATCAGCATCTTGCGCTTCAACAGCACGTAGTCCTCGCAGTCGCCGTAGCCGTCTGATGGCAACGACCATTTCTCGATCACGCCCCAATGATCCATGTCGGTCATCGGCTTGACGGACTCGTTGACCCACTTGTTGACGCGCAGCAGATCGCGCCACGCCGTCTGCGACATCACGATGTCGCGCGGCTGTGACGCGCCGCCGCGGCATTCGCCGGGATTTTCGGCGCAGAATTCGACCCAGCCGATCGGCGGGCGCGTGACGTCGCCGAGGCTGGCGTAAAGCGTTCGTTCGTCACCGGCACCCGCCGGCGCATTCAACGCCATCAGGACGGCGACGACCGCCATTCCTGTTCCCTGTCCCCTGAACCCAAACATTGTGGCCCCCGCTTCTTGTTGGGACCACGTTTCGCACAAAGTTTTTTCGCGGCTGCTAAGCGAGCCAAGTAAAATTGAGACGAATACAAGTAAAAACTGCCGACAGATCGAACTATACTTGAATAAAATTCGATTATCATTTGAAACAACTGCAATTGATTCAAATTTTACGTATTAAGACGCTGCGCTCTGCAATCCCGGCGGTTTGTGGCGCAAAGCCGGGCCGCGTTAACCGATGTGCGGCCCGCGCCAAACGCGCGAAGGCGGCATCCGGCAATGCGGACACCGCCTTCAGGCTTCGGAAAAGGGGGGAATTGCGGGCGGTTTGGCTTTACCGCGCGGTAACGCTGTCTTCGAGCGTTTCGACCGTCTGCTCGTGGACGAACTCCAGCGCAAAACCTTCCTCGAGGTTTCGCACCACGCGGGCCTGCACCTTGCCGAGCATGACCAGCGATTTCAGCGGCGGGCGGTTTTCCGCGGCAATCGCGGCGCCCGACAGCGACATGTCGATGATCCGGCAGGTCATCTTGGTGCCGTCCTCGAGCGTCAAGAGCGAGATCGGATTGCGCGGGATGATGCGGTCGTGGCGGCGGTCTTCCGGCAGGTTGAGGATGTCGCGGTTGGCGAGCCAGGTCAGCTGCGCGGCGAGCTTGTCGCGCTTCCGGGCGGTGGCGCCCACGCTCATGGCAAAGCCGTTGTCGATGATGCGGGTGATCTTGCCCTCGACCCGGCCGATATGGTCGAGATAGGCGATCACGCGGTCGCCGACATTGCCGATGCCGGGCGCCAGCAGCGCCAGCCCCCCCGGCGACATATTGATGATCTGGCAGGGAAACTCGCGCCGGTCGGGCAGCATGTAGCGGCCGAGCAGATGCACCTTCACCCGCTGAAAGCGCCGGCGCTCCTCGGCGGCCGGAAGGATCGTTTTTTTGTGCGACAACGCCATCTTCGCCACCCGACAACCGGCATTTCGGTGTCATAGAGACCCTACGGCGGACAAGGTTAACGAGCCGTTAGCGGCGGTTGCGTCAAGTGTGGGCAGTCACTCTGGGCGGGGAATCGCCACCGGTATCCGATTGAACCCCCACAGCAGCACCGGGCACGCCAATAGCACCACCGCGCCGAAGTCGAAGGCCGCTGCCGCGCTGCCGGTCCATTTGGCGCAGGCGCCGCCGACGGCGGGCCCGAGCATCATGGTGGCGTAATAGAGGGTGTAGAAAATGCCCATGCCGATGGCGCGGGTCTCGGGCTTCAGCACGCGCGCGGGCAGGCTCAGGATCGGTCCGGCCGGCTGGCCGCTGATCAATCCGAGCGCTATCACCGTCAGCACCGCCGCACTGCTGCGGGGCAGCGCGATCATCAAAAGCGCGAATACAATGCAACCGGCGACCAGAACGAACTCGGGCCGCCCGGTGCGGTCGGCGAAAATGCCGCCGAGCGGCACCGAAACCACCGCCAGCCATAACACGATGCTGATCACCGATCCCGCCGCCGAGATCGACCAGCCGCGTTCGACCAGCATCGTTGGCCCGAACGAGAAGATCATCGCGAAGCCGACATTGTAGAGGCCCCAGATCAGGCCCGCCACGATCACGGCGAACGCGGCGTTGCGATCGAGCCGCGCGGATGTCGCGGCCGCGGTCGCGGCATTCGCCGGCGTCCGGTATCCGGCGGCAAGAAGCACAAAGCCCAGCCCGATCAGCGCCGCGACCGCGAGGTACACCGCGCTCACCCCGTGGGCGGTGCCGATCAGCGGCAGCGTCAACAGCGCAATCGCAACGCCAGCCGGCCATGAATTGACGAAGATCGCCATCGCGGTGGCGATCTCACGGCCGGCAAACCAGTCGGCGACCATTTTTGTCATCTGCACATTGAGCAGAACGCCGCCGGCGCCGCCGACCAATCGTCCTGCGATCTGCACGGTCCACGAATCCGACAGCGCCATCGCAAGGCTGCCGGCCAGCATCAGCGCCAGCGCGATCAGCACCGTCTGCTTGTCGCCGAACCATTGCCCGATCGCGCCGCCGGGCAGCGCCAGCGCGATGCCCGGCGTGAAATACAGGCCGATCAGGATTCCGATATCAGCGAGGCTGACGCCGAAGTCGCGGCCCAGCAACGGCGCGACCGCGGCGACGCTTTGAAACTGGAAGGCCATGGTGAGGCGAACCACGAACAGAACGGCAAGAATAAACCAGCGATTGCGCAAACCTTAAGCCTCCGCATAACCTCGCGGCGCAACCTGAGATGCCGCGATGCGCCTGTCAATCGCGCGCGCCGGTTCGATGGCGCGCGCCGCGCATTGGCATCGCGGCCTGTCCAGATTGGCGGAGTGATCCGGACTCAGCTCATCATCACTTGATGAAACAGTCCGGTGTCGGCGGGATCTCACCCATGACGGGAGGTTTCGGGAAATACTGGGTGAAGACCTGGACCTCCTTGGCGCTGTCCTCGCCGAATAGCAGGAGAATGAGTTCCAGCGCCTCGTCCAGGCCCGAGGAGATGCCGCCGCCGGTCAGCCGGTTGCCTGAAACGACAAAACGCTGATGGGTGGTGTCGACCGTGATGGCGGGAAAGCTTTGCAGGCATTTGACGAAGGCCCAGTGCGTGGTCGCGGCGTGGCCGTCGAGCAGGCCGGCGCGCGCCAGCAGCATCGCGCCTTCGCACATCGAGCAAACCCATTGCGCGCCGGCCGCGACCTGCTTGATGTATTGCAGGTACGGCGAATTTGGATCCCTCATGATCGTTTCGAGCGCAGTGGGGCTTCCACCGGGAACCCACAGCACGTCGAGCGCCGGGGTCTGGGCAAAACTCGCCTGTGCCTCGAAACGGACGCCGTTCATGGAGGTCACGGGGCCGCCGTCGGAAGAAACCAGCACCGGCTGCAGATCGTTACTCTCGGCCGCCCTCGAGAACATCTCGAGCGGGCCGGCGACGTCGAGGAGATTGACGCCCTGGTAAACCGGAATTCCGAGCTTCATGGCAAGGCTTCCTCGAATGAGCGCCGTGGCGCCAGTCGCATACGCGCCTGCGCCGTGACGATACGCAGCGCCTTGCCGGCGCCGCGGAGGCGCCAGGCGAGCGGGGCGGGGTTTTCGAGCCGCTCGACAAACACGAACAGCGTCACGGCGATCATCGCCGCAAAGTGGCCGCTTCCCATCAGGAGCATCAGCAACATCAGCGCCCAGCATGTCCCCACGCAGGCGGCGCCGTTGGTCAGCCCGAAGGTTGCAGCGTCAACATCCGCCGCGACACCGAACGCGGCAAGCCGCGGCCGGCGATGGCAGCGGTTCAGGCACCATTGCTTGGCGGGCGAGACCTGCCACCCCATCGCGGCGGCGGCCACGAGTCCGAGGCCGATCGCGGGTGCCGGCATCGCCCACAGCGCGGTGAGCGCTATGGCCTGCAGTAAAATGCCCGCCATCATCCAGGCCGCCGCATAGCCGGAGACGAAAAGCAGCGTCGCCCGCGTACGTCGCCGCGCGAAGCTGCGGTCGCAAGCATGCCGAAGCGGCGTAAACAGCAGCGGCGACATCATGGCGGCGACCATCAGCGCCCAGTCCGCGGCGAGTTTGGCCGGCGAGTTGAAGGCGAGCGCATGGTTGAGCGATGACAGCTCCAGCCACGACGTTCCACTGGCACAAAAGGCCGGTGGCGTCAGGCCGCCCGCGTCGAGCGCCAGCATCGACCAGCCGAACAGCCCGATCACGGCGGGGATGACGAACCAGGCTTCGAACCGGCGCGCTGCGGCCCACATCGAGCGGCTCCGTCAGTTGCTCTGCCGGAATATGCTGATGCGGCCGATGCTGATTTGCGCCGCCTCCGGCACCGGTCTGGTCGGCACCAGCCGGACGTGAAGCTGGTCGGTGTTCAACGCGCCGGCCAGATGCAGGGTGTCGATGACGTGGGTGATCTCCAGCACGAGGGTGAGGCCGTTGCCGGCATGCGTGGCGTCGGCCATGGTCGCCTTGCGCACGCCGAACAGCGCGATGCTTCCCGCCAGATGGTCGGGAAATTTCGCCGGATCCTCGCCATCGGGCACGTTGATGTAGACGGCGAAGGCGGTCGCGTCGTTGAGGCCGCGGACATTTTCAAGATTCAGGAAGATGCGATCGGGCAGGGCCGGCGCCGCGCCGGCGGCGGCCGATTGCAGGCTCGCCGATACCTTGCGCTGCACCGAGCTGTCGAGCGCCACCGAGGCCCTCGCATCCGTGCCGGTGACGCTGAGGCTTCCCGTGCTTGCGCCGAGCAATTCAACCGTCTTGGGTCCAGGCATGGCCAACCTCCCCGCGACCGCGCTCGCCATCGTCGCGTTCATCCCGAGCCGCCGCAGCCGCGAGGCCACTTGCGGCGTGCCGGCTGGCGGCGACAGATCATCATAGGTGTAACCAAGGGTGGAAAGATCAACCATCTGGCCGGGGGTGTAGGTGAAAGTGACCCCGCCGGGCATCGGCAGCATGAAGGCGTGCTGCCCGACGGCCGCCGGTCCATTGATCCAGTTCGGGTCGACCGGATTGACATGCGTGGTCGGGTTCTCGCGCCAGACCTCCCACAGCCGGTCGATATTGGCGTGGTGCAGCCAGAAGATCGGATCGAGCGCCGCCGTATCGGGATCGGACATCAGCCCCGGCAAGTTCGATTGCGGGTCGCCGCCGCCGACCAGGCCGTGCACCCAGTCGTGCGGCTGGGTCTCGATACCGCCATGGACCTGGCCGCCGTGGCTGAAGCCGGTGTTGACGCCGCCAAAGCCGGGGCTGCCGCCGTTGGCGTCTCCGGTGAAGTCGGGATCGCCGAGTGCGTTCAGGTTGATCTGGTCCACCGGCACGAAGACGTTGCCATCGCTGTTCGGCCCATAGCGCTGCGGGACAAACAGCGGGTTGTTGCCGGTTCCGTCCGGCCAGTCCGCGGACGCGAAAGCGGGTGGCAGCGCGTTCTGGCCCGGCTTGAGGTAATTCCAGTAGGGCAGCGTCCAGTCGGCGGGGCCGCCGGCCTTCACCACCGCGTCCCGCACCACCGCTTCGAGGGCGATCAGGTAGCCGCGGTGCCAGGGCAGGAAATACCAGCTGCCGTGCTGGCATTGATTCCAGAAGTTATTGATATTGGCGCTGCTCGGCATCGGCTCCTGCGGATCCAGATAGCCGAGCTGCTGCCACAGCCCCTGATCGATCCCGTGGATGGCGCCGTAGAACCGCCATGCCGTCGGTTCGCTCAGGGCGCGTGATTTCATGGCGTTGACGCCGCGCGCGTACCAGAGGATCGGGTCGGCCCAGTCGCCGCCCAGCTCCCAGACATTCTTGCGTGTTGAGGCCATAGCATCACCCCTTCGATGCCGCGCAGGCACTCGCCGCGGCGTCAAAAGTATATGCTACCACACAGGGAAAACCAGAAGAATGCTACCTGGCCGAGACAATTAAAAAAGCTGTGGTCACGGGATTGTCTTGCTGTCGCCGCAGATCGGCGCGGGCAGCGGCGTTGAATGAAGGGTTGGCAGGGTACCCGAAGCCGCATCGATCGAACGCCGCGGCCGGCATTCGATGTTATCGCGGCGTGTCCTGGCCGAGGCCTTCATAGACCATGAAGCCGCGCGCGACCCTGAGTTTCCGCAGCGCGCGAGGAACCAGCCTCTCGCGGGGCTGTTCGAGATAGCGCCACGACGTCACCTTGAAATCGGCCAGCAGGCCGAGTTCGCTTTCGAACGGCGCCAGCAGTCCGGTCAGGCTGATCGGCGCGTGGGCGCGGGCGTTGAACGGCAACAGCAGCAATTCCAGATGCGCCACTGATCCATCATGCGAGGTTGCGGTGATGCCGGCGACGGCCGCCAGCATTTCCTCGGCGACGACGGCGATGATCTGCTCGATCTCGCGACGGGCGTCGCCGGAGAACAGCGCGGCAAAGCTCCGGTCCTTGAGATCGCGGCCGAGCAGCGCGCAGACGCGGGTGCCGGCGACGCGAAACGGATAGCCGGATGCGGCGTCATAGGACAATACGAAGATGTCGCCGAGCAGCGCGCGCACCGCGCTGGGTTCGATCTCGCTGCGGTCCGGCGCCCGCGCGCCAGCGCGCTTTTCGTCCCAATAGGCGTAGAATGCGCGGGTTGACGGATGTTTCATGACGCGACCCTGCCCGGCGTCCGCTTCGGCGGGACACTTCTGTCCCGCTTTCGCGCACGCGCTTTCCCTTCTCTGTTTTGCAGGAGGTGCTTTGCAGCGTCCATGCCGCAGCCCGATCTCGGGGCGGCCGGCGGCGACTTTGCGTCGTTAAGGTTAAATTAACGATGTCGCCCGGGGTCGCGCCGGCGCTTGATTTTCGCCGCTATCGCCGGTGCGGCTTCGTCAGGTCTCGTTGAGGAATTCACGGACGTCGGCAAGGATCCGGTCGGACAGATGCGGGTCTTCCACGGCGCGCGCGATAATGAGTCCGCCGATCATCGCGGCGTAGGTGCCGGTCGCCGCTCGCATCTTTTCCGCGGCGTTCGATCCCGGAGCAAACTGTGCGAGCGTTTCAAGCCAGCCCTTGACGTTCTCGCTCATCTGGTGGCGGGCGGCGCTGTTTTCGCGCGCCAACTCGCTGCCGAGCGTCGCGACCGAGCAACCGCTTTCCGGATGCTCGCGATGACGCGAATTCACATGGGAATCGACCGCAAGGGCGATGGCGGATTTGTCCGGTGACTGGCTGACCACGTGGGCGGGGCGCCGAGCGCCGAAGCGGACGAAGTCTGTGCGAAGGCCGGGCTCGATCAGATTCGCAAGCGGTTGAAGTAGGGCGACGGCCGCGCCGCCCCGCGGCATTAAGGTTAAGTTAACGATCCGGTTTCCGTTTGGTGCGGGGCCGACTAGGGTCCGCGCACGCGATCGCCTCGTCGTTTTCTCCAGGTTCCGGCGAGGTCGTTACACAGGCAGGCGACAAACAGTTTGGTCGTCGCGCGGGGAGAGGTGGGGATGTCACCCGGGTATCCCTGGCGCGAAAAGGCCGGCACAACGAGGGAGGGCGTTCTCAGCGCCCTCCCTTATTGTTTTCGTCGGTCCTTTTTAGATCTCGGAGCGTTATTGGGGAGTCGTTTGCCCATCGTCGTTCCCATCCAGGTAACGAACTAAAACAGCAGACAGCATCCACCTTGGGGCACAAGCTGGACCAGCCGAAGTTCCTGCTCACGTTATGAGTTAGGCCTTTGGCCGCGAAACTTTCTTGGCCTGCTGCGAGCGCTTGTTCTCAGCCTCGGTATTGCGGACAGCCTCAGTCAGCATTTCGCGCAACTCGGCCTTGGTCTTCGCGGGTTCCCGCTTGGGTGGTTGCCATTGGGTCATGAACAGCATGTGGGGATGCGCGAGGGAGAATTAAACCCCCGCCGGGACCGCCTGCACCCTCCCTTTTTTCTTTGTCCCGCTGAAACGGCTGCGCGCGGCTATTCGGCGGCGGTACGGAAATCCGGGCTGGGTTCGGAATCGACGCTCGCTTGCCGCGGGGGCCCCATCAGTACCGGCTGGAAAAACACCGCGGCGGTCATCGTGCAGAGCAGCGACAGCGCCATCAGCTTGCCCATGCTCGACATGCCGGGATAGCTCGATGCCCACATGCTTCCGAACGCGATCGCGGTGGTCATGGCGCTGAACATCACCGCCCGGGTCAGCGTCGACTGCAGCAAGTGGGTTTTTCCGGCGCGCCACGCCATGGTGTAGTAGATCTTGAAGGCGACGCCGACGCCGAGCAGCAGCGGCAGCGCAATGATGTTTGCGAAATTGAGCGAAAAACCGTCCAGCACGCAAATCTCAAGCGTAACCACGCCGGCAAGGAGCAGAGGGACGAGCGTCAGGAGTACGTCCGTCAAACGCCGCAACGCGATCAGGAGCAGAACGGCGATCGCAACGATCGCCAGAACACCTGCTTCGACAAAGGCGGTGGTGACGGTCTTTGCGGCTTCATAGAGGCTGATCGCACCGCCCGCGGCCGACGGCTCGGCGCGCAGCACCGCGGTGGCGAAATTCCGCAGCACGTTGGTGTCGTTCGGATCGCCCTTTGGCGACGCCTGCACGCGGGCCCGACCGTCGGGCAACAGCCACTCGCGCACCAGATCGGCCGGAAGCGTCCTGATCGTCACGGTTTCGGGGGCGAGACTCTTGCGAAGCAGCTCGAGGTCGTAAATCAGCGGCGGCACGATCGCGGCTTCGGCCTTGGCCCGGATGCCGGCATCCGCACTTGCAAGCTGCTTGAGCAAATCGGCAACATGCCGCGCCGCTTCAGCGCCCGCGCCGCTTGCATTGCCGGCGGCCCCGGAAAGGGCGTCGGCTGCGCCTTGAATGGCAGCAATATTCTCTTGATCGGTCGGGGCAGGCCGGGTCTGCGGAGGATTGAGGGCCCGGCCAAGGCGTTGCGCCGTGGCCTTCAATGCGGCGATTTTCTCGCCTTGGTCCGTCGGAATAAGGCTGCTCAGCGTCAGCGTGCGCGAGACCTCGGGCAGGGCGGCGAGACGTCTGCCGGTTTCGTTGGCCTTCTCGAGCGACGGCGTCATTACTTCGGCGGCGTTGCCGCTGGTTTCGGGATCGTTCTGCAATTCGCGATAGGTCACCACCGAGGGCGAGTTCGGGCTTTGCAGGTCGACCGGATTGAAGTCGAACTGCAGATGCCACAACAGCGGCGTACCGGCCAGCACGACCAGGAAGGTGGCGACGATCACCGGGATGCGATGCCGTTGCAGAAAATCGTCGAGCGGCGCGAGGCTTCGAAAGCCGACCGGCGCGGGCTCGCCCGGAGGCTTGAGCCATGCCAGCATCGCCGGCACGAATATAATGCTGCAGGCGAATGCGATCAGCATGCCGCAACCGGCGATCAGGCCCAGCTCCGAAAGGCCGCGATAGCTGGTCGGCAGGAAAGCAAAGAAACCCACGGCGGTGGCCGCGGCGGCCAGTGAAAGCGGGTCACCCACTTTGCGGGCGGTCCATCGCAGCGCCTCGTACAGATCGGCGTGGTCGTGGCGTTCGGCGCGGTAGCGCACGCTGAATTGAATGCCGAAGTCCACCCCGAGGCCGATGAACAGCACAAAGAACGCGATCGAGATCAGGTTGAAGGAGCCGACCATGGCAATGCCGATGGCGGCCGTTACCGCAAGGCCGACCATCAGGCTGAAGAACACCGCCGCGATGGTCTTCCAGGAGCGAAGCGCCAGCCAGAGAACGATCAGGACGCCGAACAGCGCCGTCAGCGTGTCGCGCACGGCGCTATAGCGGATCACCGAGAACTGGTCGTCATTCATCGGCACCGCACCGGTCAGCGCGACGCTCGCGCCGAATTTGTTCTGCAGGTCCAGCTCAGTGGCCGCGCGCCTGATCCCTTCTTCCGCCTTGCGTCCGGGCTGCAGCTCGGCGAAATCGAGCGTCGGCTGAACGCCGACGAGGTGCCGCAGCTGCTTTGCGGTTGGCGGCTGGCCTTGCAGGAACTCCTGCCAGGAAAATGTCGCGGGCCTGGCGGACAGAACGTCAGTCAGCGTTCGATCCGCCAGCGACAGGGGCCAAGCCAGCTGATCCAGCTTGATCCTGCCGGCCTGGACGGCCTGGCTCGCAAATGTCAGCGTCGTCATGACGCCCCGCAGACTGGGATCGCCGGCGAGCGGTGCGAGGAAGGGCTGGGCTCTCGTCAGTCCCTCTGCGCTTTTCCTGACCTCGGCGGGAGTCTGATACAACAGCCCGTTGCGGTCGAAAAAATCCCCGCTGTCGAATTGCTCGACCGCGGGAAACAGACTGTGATTCGTGGATAGCACTTGCGCCAGCGCAATGGTCGCCTGTCCGGCAGCCTCGGCCGTCGGCGCTTTCACGACAGCCAAGATGCCCTTTTTCGGAAAAGCCCTGGACAACTCCAGTTGACGCTGATGCCAGGGCAGATCTTCCGAAATCAAACCCTCGATATCGGTGTTGATCGAGAACCGGACGGCGCCGTAGGCGGCGGCCCCGATCGCCAGCAGCGCGCCGGCAATCATCAAAGTCCTGCGATGACGGGCACAGAAGTCGACGATACGGACGATCGCGGAGTTCATTATCATGGCAAGAACTTTCGGACTTGCTGCGCCAAGCCAAACCCTATTGGGGCTCGCTGTCTCCGAACCATGCGCGATATCAATTTTGTTGGCCGTTCTTCCGGGCGAACGGCGAGGGCCTAACAAGTCCAGATGGACGACAAATTTGCCGGGACAACCCGCCAGGACTTCCCAGCCTTGGGGAGGATTCCGCAGGCTGTTGTTTTCCGCGGGATTTTCCGACCGTGCTCACAGATTTTTTACTCGCCGGCGCGACCCGCCATCGCTCGTCCGGCGGGTGCGCGGCGAAACGCTTCGCCGGATGCCCGATTTTCCCGCCCGCGACCGCACTCGGGAATGGGCCGTCGTCCCTGCCGATCCCTTCGATCTTTCTGCCTGCGACCGCGTCAGGCGAATGCGGGCCGGCGGGGCGCCTTATTCCGCAGCAAACGAAATCGTGGAGCGGTCGTAATCTCCGGATCCCATTCGGCCCTCGGCGAAAATCTCGTGCTTTGCGATCCAGTCAAAGGACTGTTCGAATACTTCTTTCGAATATGGCTCAAATACAATCCGCTCCCCGGGACCCCAGCGTCGCGGATCCATCAGCGCATGGAAGCGCTCGGGGAATTCGTTCCGGTAATAATGCGTGTAGAGTTCAGGCCGCAGATCGATGTCTCGCTGTGCCGATCTCAAGGCGCGGAAATATCGTCGGATGTCTTCCCGGTCCGGCGTGCCCTTGATCATGGCGGCGATCATGAAGGTGGTGTCGATCACCTTGCGGAACCCGAGCTGCTCCGCCAGATAATAAGGACCGCTGAAAAGCGCGGCCGCGGCACTTTTCCCCTCGATCAAAAGCTCCATGCGGTGAAACAGCATGCCATCTTCGAACGTCAGGTTGATTCTATCGGCTGGGATGTACTGCTCCAGCGCCTGGATCGTCGAATAGTGGCTGCCGGACTGGAACCCGACTGAAATCGGCACGCCCGCAAGATCGGCGGGTGTCCGCACCGGTGAATCCGCCGGAACGAAAATCCCGGACGGCGCGATCGAGTAGACGTCGGCGAAAAGCTTTGCGTGACCGTTCGAGGCTGCCACGTTCACCGTCCAGTGGCACGCGCAGCTTACGTTTGCTTCGCGTCCCTGTTCGATGCTCTGGAAGGCGCCCTGATTGGCCTTGTTGTGATGCTGTCCATCGGTCGAACGGATCAGTTCGCGAAACTCATAATCAAGACCCTCGGCGCGGAAATATCCCTTTTCCTCGGCCACCCATTCCTGCAGGCGAAAATGGGGTTCGACGATGAATTTGCCCATGGCCCTTCCTTCCTGAAATGGCGGTGCGCCCGGACATCGCCGCCGGTTTCCGCATTTTCCATTTGACATCAGCCTATCCCGCGGTCGTCACTGGCGCCATGTCGAAATCGGAATGAGCGATATGGATGGATCGGCATACTCGGAATTGAGCCTGAGGGAGTTGCGGATCCTCAATGTCTTGTTGAGGGAGCGCAGCATCACACGAACCGCGCAGTTGCTGGAAACGACCCAGCCGGCCATCAGCAAGTCGCTGAGACACCTTCGGGAGCAGTTCGCCGATCCGCTGTTCGTCCGCAACGGGCATGCGATGCAGCCGACGGCCAGGGCGCTCGACATCGCCGGCCAGTTGCGCGTGCTGCTCGATGCCGCCGACGGTCTGCGGGCTTCCGCGACGGCCTTCGATCCCGCGCAATCCAATCGTTTGTTCAGCCTGTTGTTGACGGACGTCGGCATGATCCGCTTTTTGCCGCCGTTGATCGCCCACCTCGCCGCGATTGCGCCGAATGCGAGCGCACGGGCGGTGCCGCTGGATTCGCGCCAGTTCGAGCTGAAGCTCGAAGCCGGCGAAGCGGACCTGGCACTTGGCGCATTTCCGAAAGCCGCTCGTCACCTGCGGCGCCAAAGGCTGTACTTTGACGGCTATTTGAGCGTTGTCCGGAAGCGCCACCCGCGGGTATCGAAAGTAACGTCGCGCAACGGCTTTCTGGCAGAACGCCATATTCTTGTGACCGCGTCGGAGACCGGCCACGCCGCGCACGGCGCGGCGCAACGAGCGCTCGCCTCGACGATTGCCGCCTCGAATATTCTGTTGCGGGTGCCGAGTTTTGTCGCGGGAGCCATTGTCGCCGCGGAAACCGACGGCATCGCGACCTTGCCGGCAAATCTGGCGAACCGTCTGGCCGGGCCGCTCGGCCTCATGGTGTTTGAAACGCCGATTGCCTTGCCACGCATCGAAATATCCCAGTACTGGCATGAGCGGTATCATCGCGATGCCGCTCACCGCTGGATCAGGTCCATCACGTTCGAGTTGTTCGCCGGCAAGGTCTGACAAAGTTGCCGTTCTGGCCGCATTACGATCTTGCGCTGCAACGCCAAGCCGCCTATTGGGGCTGCAATCGCTCGCGTGAGCCGCTCGCTTCAGGTCCTAAAGCCCTTGGAATCCCCGACAGAATTGCCGCCGGACATCCCGCCGGACGCCCCGCGCGAGCCGATCCTGACGCTGCCCGGCGCGTTGACCGGCTATATCCTGTTGCTGGCGGTCATTCACCTGCGCGTGCTGCTGCCGCCGGAACTGGAAAACTGGACCGTCGACGTGTTCGGATTCATTCCGAAGCGCTACGATTCGACGCTGCTGCAGATCGATTTTCCCGGCGGCGAGGGTGCCAAGGTCTGGACCTTCGTCACCTATTCACTGCTGCATGCCAATCTCAGCCATATCGGCTTCAACGTGCTGTGGCTGTTGCCGTTCGGCAGCGCGCTGGCGCGCCGGTTCGGCGCCTTCAGGTTCTTCCTGTTCATGGCGGTGACGGCGGTGGCCGGCGCGCTGGCGCATCTCGTCACCCATGAGCATGCGGTGGCGCCGATGATCGGCGCGTCGGCGTCGGTATCGGGCACCATGGCGGCGGCGATCCGCTTTGCCTTCGTCAAGGGCAGCTTCCTGTCGTTCAGCCGCGGCGACGCCGATGCCGCGGCAAAGGTGCCGGCGCTCTCGCTGACGCGCGCGCTGCGCAATCCGCGCGTGCTGGCCTTTCTCGCGATCTGGTTCGGCGTCAACATCATCTTCGGCGTCGGTTCGATCGCGATTGGAACCGATGGCGCCAGCGTGGCCTGGCAGGCGCATATCGGCGGGTTTTTCGCAGGGTTAGTGCTGTTCTCGCTGTTCGATCCGGTGCCGCGCAGCGCCGCCGATGCTGCAGATGCGTCGTCGCCGGACGCATCGCAGGGCGGCTGATCGTCGCTTGCGGCGCAACGCGATTTCATTCATCATCGCTGCCCTGTAAGGCAAGGGCGCATAAGCCCAAAACCGTGCTTAAGAAACCGTGCTTAAGGGCCCGTGCTCGCTTCAGGCGCCTGCAACGAAACCGGCGCCAGGCTGTTGATTGAAAACTCGAGGAAACAAGACTGCGCTCGTTCAAGGGCGCGATCGGCTTCAGGGAGACGACAATGACGGTACGTGCGATTCTCGATACCAAGGGCCATCAGATCCAGAGCGTCGAGCCGGAGGCGAAGCTGTCGGCGGCGGTCAGGATCCTCGGCGAACGCAAGATCGGCGCCGTCCTCGTGATGAGCAAGGGCCGCATCGAAGGCATCCTGTCGGAGCGCGACATCGTCCGCGTGCTCGGCGAACGCGGCGCGGCGGTGCTCGACGAGCCGGTCAGCGCGGTGATGACGCGCAAGGTCATCAGCTGCAAGCAGAACGACACCGTCGCTGCGATCATGGAAATGATGACGCTCGGCAAGTTCCGCCATCTGCCGGTGCTCGAGGGCGAGCGGGTGGTCGGCCTGATTTCGATCGGCGACATCGTCAAGTGGCGCGTGCGCGAATACGAAATGGAACAGGAAGCGCTGCGCGAATACATCAAGACCGCCTGATCCAGGCGCCGGTCAGGGCGCCTTGTCGGCCGACGGGTCCGGCTTGCCGGCCGCGGGCGCCAGAATGTGGATCGCTTCCTGAATCGAATCGATGGCGCGCTCTGCGGCGCGCGCGCCGAAGGCGATCAGGTCGTCGGCGCGGTGGAAATCGAACCAGCCGATTTGTCCGACCCGGGGCGAGATCAGCATATCCGGCGGATCGCCGGCGAGCCTGGCGCGGGTGATGCGATCCTGCATGATGTTGAAGGCGTCGACCATCACCGAGGAAATGCCCGGCCGTCCGCCGCTGCCGAAAAATTCGCGCTTCACGGTGCGCTCGGGAGAAAACAGCTTGCCGAGGCCGGTTTTTTTCGGCGCCGGCTCGACCACGGGCGCTACCGCATCCGCCGCCGCGCCGTGCGAATAGATCGTGGTCGAATGGGTGAAGACGTCGCTGGAGAGGTTGGCGGCGATCACGATTTCCGCGCCGAGTGCGCGCGCCGCCGACACCGGTACCGGATTGACCAGCGCGCCATCGACCAGCCAGCGGTCGCCGATCAGGACCGGCGAGAATATCCCGGGCAGCGCGTAGGAGGCGCGCATGGCGTCGACCATGCGGCCGTGGGTCAGCCAGATCTCATGGCCGGTGCGCACCTCGGTGGCGACGGTGGCGAATTTCAGCGGCAGATCCTCGATTCTGATCGGGCCGATCGCGGCCTCGAGCTGCGAAGCCAGCTTGTCGCCGCCGATCAGGCCCGAGCCGTTGAGTCGGATATCGAGATAGCTGAGGATGTTTCGCGGCTGCAGGCGGCGCGCCCATGCTTCCAGCGTGTCGAGATGGCCGGCCGCGTAGGCGCCGCCGACCACCGCGCCGATCGAGGTGCCGACCACGACATTGGGAACGATGCCGTGGGCAATCAGCGCGCGGAGAATGCCGATATGGGCGAAGCCGCGCGCGGCGCCGCCGCCCAGCGCAAGCCCGATCACCGGCCGCCTGATGCTGCCGAGACCGACCTTGTCGCCGACGTCAGAGCCGTTTTGGCCGCGTCCGATCAAAATTTCCAGCACCGAAATTCTCCAGCCCGCACAAAGCTATTCGCCAGGGCCCCGCGCCGCCAGAACCTATCACGAGCATGTTTATGCCGCGGTTAAGGCCGAGCTAGGTATCGATTGTGACGGGATCACGGCCGCCCGACCAACACGCGAGCCTTGCCGCCGGTTCCCGATTGTCGCGCTCCGGCCGGCCGGGAGGCTTGAATTTGCCGCGTTTTCGGTGAAAAGCATGGCGATGACTTCAGGGGGTTACGGTACCGATCGATCCGGGCCAGGCGGACGCCTGTGGCCGGCGTTCGCGCTGGCCTGCCTGCTGGTCGCCTCGTTCGCCAATCCGGCCGCGGCCCAGATGTTCAGTGACCGGCCGCCGCCGGTGCCGCCGGCCGCGGTCCCGGAACAGCCTTCCGGACCGGCGATGAACCTGGCCCCGCCGTCGGGTCCTGCGTCAATGCCGAACCTGCCGGCGCCGCTGACCCAGCCATCGGTCGCCGCCGTGCCGCCGGTGGTGGCGCCGCAGGGCGCTGCGGTGCCGGGCCAGGGTGTGCTGGCGCTGACGGCGCGTTACGGCAAGGACCTGCCGGTGATCAACAACGGCCTGGTGTGGCGGGTGTTCACGGACCGGCCGGACGAGACCGGCACCTTCAAACTGATCCGCGAGGATCGCGGCGCCACGCCCAACATCGTGCTGCCGCCGGGCGGCTATGTGGTCCATGTCGCGTTCGGGCTGGTCAGCGCGGTGCGCGCGGTGACCCTGAAGGCCGAGACCGACCGCGAGTCCTTCCTGCTGCCAGCCGGCGGGCTGCGCATCGAGGGCCGCGTCGGCGCCAGCAAGATCCCGCAGAACCAGATCTCGTTCGCGATCTACAAGGGCAGCCAGTTCGAGGTCGGCGAGCGCGCCTCGCTGGTGCCGAACGTCGCCGCCGGCGACGTCGTGCTGCTGCCGGAGGGCACCTACTACATCGTTTCAAATTACGGCGACGCCAACTCGGTGGTGCGCTCGGACATCCGCGTGCAGGCCAGCAAGCTGACCGATGTGATCATCACCCATCGCGCCGCGGTCATTACCCTGAAGCTGGTCAGCGACAAGGGCGGCGAGGCGCTCGCCAACACCGCCTGGTCGGTGCTGACGCCGGGCGGCGACGTCATCAAGGAATCGATCGGCGCCTTCCCCCGCGTCGTGCTGTCGGAAGGCGAATACCGCGCCATCGCCAAGAACGAAGGCAAGGTCTACGAGCGGCCGTTCAATGTCGTCAACGGCGTTGACGGCGAAGTCGAGGTCGTCGCGCATTAGTTGTGGTTCTTCACGGGTGAGGAGGCGCTCTTGCGCCGTCGGCCGACAGCCTCACGCTGGTCGACCAATGTAACCTGCGGCGAGACAAAATAGCTCGACCAACGAATCTGATTAAAGATGGGCGAGATAATGCGCGAGTGCCACGATTTCCTCTTCGCTGAGAAAGTACGCGACCTCCGCCATCGCCGCCACGCCGCCGCCGACACGTACGTTCGACTTGTAGTCATTCAGCGCCTTGATCAGGTAGTCCTCGCGCTGCCCGGCAAGGCGCGCCACGGCTTTCGTACCGGCGAATGTGTCGGTGTGACAGGACGCACAACGCCGTCCTGCGGCCGCTTCCGCGCCCTTCTTTGACAGATCGGGATTGTCAACGGGTGCGGAGGCTCTCGGGGGCGGCAGCGAGGCGAAGTAGGCGCTGAGACTGCGCACATCCTCATTGCTGAGTTGATCGGCCATCGGCTGCATGATCTCGTTCTTGCGGGATCCGCTGCGGAAGAAAACAAGTTGCCATTGCAGGAACAAATCAGGTTGCCCCGCCAGCGAGGGGGTGTTCTCGGTTTGGGATATGCCCGTTTCACCGTGACAAGGCGTGCATTGCGTTGCCTTTTCCTTCATCGCCTCGTCGCCCGCATGGGATGGTGCCGCGAACAGCACAAGCATCGCGGCAGCCGGTATCACCGAGCAAACGCGCATCGCCGCAATAGTTCTGAAAACGTTTTTCATGATTGACTTTCGTTCTCCGCAACAACGCACACCCCGTTTTATTCCCAGCGCGAAAAACTTCGAGCCAAGACAAGCCGTCCTAAATCGGCTCGCGCTGAAAAGGTTCCAAAGCGCGTACAAAAATTCGCCGGCGGAGCGGCAGGCCTGGCGCGCACGAATATGTGATGTTTTTGCTCGACGGTCGTTGAGTGCGCGAGTTTTATTGCGGAAATAAGCGCGAGCGACCCGGATTCTATTGTGGTCGGTCGCCCACCCTCTTGCTTTTGCGTCGTGGTCAAATTATTAAACGGGCAGGGGAAAATGCAGTCTCCTCTTGAGACCCCGGTCCAACGACTGCGCAACACTCGACTTGTCGAGGAGATTTGCGCATGGACGACCGAAAACACTCCATTTCACCAGATGCCCTTTACGCGCGGCTCGGCTCCGAAGCGGCGCCGATCGTTGTCGACGTGCGGCGGGAGGATGCCTTTGCCGGCGCCGATACGCTCATAGCTGATGCGTTTCATCGCTCTCCGGACAATTTGGAAGAGTGGCGAACCGATTTGCCGAGCGGACGGCAAATCGTCACCTATTGCGTTCATGGACGCGAAGTCAGCCAGGGCGTGGCCGCTGCACTGCGCCTCATGGGAGTGGAGGCGAACTTCCTCGAAGGCGGTATTGCTGATTGGACGGAGCACGGACTGCCGACCCGCCGCAACATCGGGGCTACTCCCGGCAAGTGGGTGACACGCGAACACCCGAAGATCGATCGCATTGCCTGTCCCTGGCTGATACGGCGTTTCATCGACCCCAACGCAGAGTTCATCTACGTCCCGAAGGATCAAGTCGTTGCCGTCGCCCAGCAGATTGGCGGGACCCCTTACGACATCGATGGCGTGGAATTCACGCATGAGGGCGAACGCTGCTCGTTCGATACCATCCTGCGGATCTACGACATCAAGGACCCGGCCCTCGATCATCTGGCGACGATAGTCCGGGGTGCCGACACATCGCGGCACGATCTAAGCCCTCAATGCGGCGGCCTGTTCGCGATCTCGCTTGGTCTCTCGGCTAACTTCCCGGACGACCATGAAATGCTGAAACACGGCATGGTCATGTATGACGCGCTCTACACCTGGTGCCGCAAGCTGCAAGCCGAGACGCATAATTGGCCCGCTCGGGCCGTCGGGGCTTGAGGGTGTCGCCTGGAAGCAAAGTCATGTTCAATCGAGCACGCATTTCGTGGGTGGTTTTAGCTGTCGTGTGCCTCGTGTGCACCGAATTGGGTACAAGCGTCGAAAGCGCCGCAGCGAAAATCGACATCGGCAACGATGAGGTTGGAACTCCGCCGGCCGAATTCGATCTATTGGAGGGGCGCTGGACGGTGGTTGGCGAAGCGCCGGCCACGGCAGGTCGTGCCATCGAACAATCCGGCGTACAGACCGCCGAGGATGGCTTCCCGCTCGCAATCTACAAGACTGCGACACTAAAAAATGCCGAGGTTGGCCTTCGCCTTAAGGCAGACGGGGGAAGGTTAGATCAAGGCGGCGGGGTTGCCGTGCGATTGCGCAGCCCGCAGGACTACTATCTCGTCCAAGTGGATGCACTGAGAGATCGAGTTCTTTTCTCGCGTGTGAGCAATGGTGAGCGCGAGGAGATCGTAGGCGTCGACGCCGACATTGCATCGCATAGTTGGCACAGGCTGACGATTCGGGCGGTAGACGACGAATTCACCGTTTCGCTCGACGGGGCGTGGGCATTTACCGCGTTCGACAAAACCCTATCCCGGCCTGGCCGCATCGCGCTCTGGACCAAAGGCGACAGCGTCACGCGATTCGACCAGATCGAGATCGTACCCTTGCCATAAGCCCAAACTGAACAAGCCATCTGCAGCGCTCACCTTTCGGGGCTGTCAACAAAAAGGAGATTCCCGATGACCATCACAACCGAACGCCGAACCTTCATTCAGGGAGCGGGCCTCGTTGCCGCCGCGGCGTCAACAGCGCTGGCGGCAAGCCCTGCATTCGCCCAAAGCAATCAGCCAAGCGGAGCCAAAACGATGCCGTATCAGGCAAAACCCATGTCGCTCGACCCAAAATCCATCAAGGGAATCTCGGAAAAGGTTCTCGTCAGCCATTATGAAAATAACTACGTCGGCGCCGTAAAACGCCTCAACGCAATCGGCACACAGCTGGCAGAACTCGATTTCGCCAAGGCGCCGAATTTCCTGATCAACGGCTTGAAGCGGGAGGAGTTGATCGCCGCGAACTCGATGATCCTGCACGAGATATATTTCGACGGACTCGGCGGGGGTGCGGCCGCGAGCGGCCCGCTGGCGGAAGCTATTGCCCGCGATTTTGGCAGCCTCGAGCGTTGGCGGACGGAATTTGCCGCGATGGGCAAGGCAGAAGGCGGCGGTTCGGGGTGGGTCATCCTTTCCTACTCTCCGCGCGACAAGCGCCTCGTCAATCAATGGGCGGCGGACCACACCACGACGCTGGCCGGTGGCCGGCCGGTGCTGGTGCTCGATATGTACGAGCACGCCTATCACATGGACTATGGCGCGGCGGCCGCACGTTATGTCGACATCTACATGGAGGCAATTCGCTGGGACAACGCAGTGAAGCTGTACGATCAGTACAGCCGGGAAAGTTAGCGCCTGCCGTACGCGACTCCCGGCGCGAATGTCTGAGACCGGCCTTCACAAAGCCCGCGATAATTCGAGAAGACGAGATGACAAAGAAGATGAACGAACTATCGGCTCAACCTAAGGAGGGCCTGACGATGTGTAAGATGCTGCTTTGGACCGCGACGTCGGTTTTTTTCGCTATGCTTATCCCGAGCGCGAACGCGCAGACGATGGACTGGCGCGTTTTCGACGAACCGTTCGTCACGTCCGCACATGCGGCTGACATTGACTGGCAGAAAGTTGACGACGCGCTCGGTAGAAAGCCTGCAGTGTCGGGTGACGTGCATCGTTATGGCTTTCCGCGTAGCGATCTTACCGTGACGCTCGACAGCGTCACCATCAAGCCGGCCTTCGCGCTTGGCGGCTGGGTCGCGTTCAAGCCGATGCATGGGGAGGCCATGGTGATGGGCGACCTTGTGTTGCTGGAAACCGAGATCAATCCAGTGATGCTCAAGCTGATCCAAGGCGGCCTGGAGATCACGGCCGTCCACAATCATCTGCTGCGCGCGAGCCCTGCCACCTTCTACATGCATGTCGGCGGCCATGGCGACCCGGCGAAGATGGCGGCCGTTATTCATGACGCGTTGGCCGTCAGCAAGACTCCATTGGCAGCACCCGCCGCAGCCGCTGCTCCCCCAGCCGTCGATCTCGATACCGCGCAGCTCGATCAGCTGATTGGCGCCAAGGGGCAGGCCAATGGCGGTGTTTATCAATTCAACGTGCCGCGACGCGAGGCCGTGACCATGGGTGGAATGCCCATCACGCCGCCCGCGCCACTGGGCGCCGCCATCGCCATAAATTTCCAGCCGACCGGCGGCGGCAAGGCAGCGATCACCGGCGATTTTGTCCTGACCGGCGATGAGGTCAATCCGGTGATCAAGGCGTTGCGGGCGAACGGCATCGATGTCACGGCCGTGCACAGCCACATGCTGGACGAGCAGCCGCGCCTGTTCTTCCTGCATTTCTGGGCCGTTGATGATGCCTTGAAGCTTGCCAAGGGATTGCGCGCCGCGCTCGACAAGACGGCGAGCACGAAGAGCTAACGCCTTGCGTTTCAACATCGGCCTGAAGGCGGCGCTCCCCGAGAGCTATGAGGAGATTTTATTTGGGGCATGACATGAGGACATCTAAAACAACTCCGCCGGGTCAATTCGGCGAGTTGGTACGCTACTTCCTGCGGCTCGGGTTCCTCGGTTTCGGCGGGCCGGTTGCGCTGGTCGGCCAGATGGAGCGCGAACTCGTCAATGAACGGAAATGGCTCACCAAGGAGCAAATGCGCGAGGCCATCGCGATCTGCCAGTCGCTGCCCGGACCTCTCGCGATCCAGGTCGGCATCTACGTTGCCTATCTCCGATGCGGGTTTTGGGGCGCCTGGGCCGGCGGATGGGCCTTCATCCTTCCGAACTTCGTCATCGTTGCCGCACTTGGCGCTCTCTACGTCTATCTTGGCGACCTGCAACCCGTCACGGCCATCTTCTATGGCGTGAGCCCGGCGGTGATCGCGCTGATCCTGCATTCCTGCTACCGGCTGGCCAAACTTGGCATGGAGGACTGGTTGCAGTGGGTGATCGCCTTGGTCTGCCTCGTGGTCACCGTCATTCTGCAAGCCGAAGTGGCGCTCCTGTTCATCGGAGCGGGCATTGTCGGCATTCTGTACTACGGCAGTCTGTTCAAGCGCACGCCGCCCGCGCTTTCGGTAACCGCGGCACCGGTTCTCGCGCAGCTCGCGCCCACGGCCGCGAGTCCGATCCTCGGCAAACTCTTCCTGTTCTTTCTCAAGGCCGGTTCGCTCACCTTCGGCAGCGGCCTCGTCATCGTTCCATTCCTCGAACAGGGACTGGTTCAACAGTTCGGCTGGCTGGATCAACGCCAGTTCCTGATCGCGGTCGCCATCGGCATGATCAGCCCGGGACCGGTCGTGATCACCGCGACCTTTGTCGGTTATCTCGTCGCCGGATTCTGGGGCTCGGTGGTCTCGACCATCGGCATTTTCCTTCCGTCATTTCTGCTGGTGCTTATCGCCGCGCCCTTGCTGGCGCGTCATCGCGGCAATCCCAATGTGCAGGGTTTTGTCAAGGGCGCCTACGCGGCGGCGATCGGGACGATATTGGGCGCATGCATCCTGCTGGGACGGATCGCCATCGGCGATTGGCTGACGGTCCTGATCGGTTTGGTTTCGCTCGCCATCCTGTTCCGGTGGAAAGTCAGCAACCCGCTTCTGATCGCGGTGACCGGTGCCGTCGGTCTGATCGCGTTCCCGCTGTTGCAACCGACCTGGGTGATGGTCCACTAGCTGGCGCAAAAGAGGAGACTGGCCACATGGCCGCAGGCGAAGCTGGCAAACTAGCCCTGCTCTGGCGCGGGGACCGTCAGGCGCGAAGCGGGGCGACGGCACAGAACAATCGGTACCACCGGGTTTTCGAGGCGCTGGCCGCGCTCGGCATCGAGGCGGAGCCTGCGGTCTATGCCGACGACATGGCGGACGAAGTGCGCCGGCAGCTTCTCGGTTGCGACGGGGTGCTGGTCTGGGTCGACCCGATCTCCGATGGGCAGAACCGGGTGGTGCTCGATGCGCTGCTGCGCGACGTCGCTTCGCGTGGGGTGTGGGTGAGCGCCCACCCCGACGTGATCCTGAAAATGGGCGTGAAGGAAGTTCTCTACCGCACCAGGGATCTGGGCTGGGGCGCGGACACCCATCTGTATCGCACCGCCAAAGCCTTTCGGGAAGAGTTTCCGCCACGGCTTCGAACGGCAGGCGCCAGGGTCCTCAAGCAGAACCGTGGCAATGGCGGCCAAGGCGTGTGGAGGGTCGAATTGTTATCCGACGCCGCCATTGTTCGGGTGCTGCACGCGCGCCGCGGCAGCGTGCCCGAGTCCATGCCGCTCGGCGATTTCATGAAACAGTGCGAAGCCTATTTCGCGAACGAAGGGTGTATCGTCGATCAACCGTTCCAGCCGAGGCTGCCCGACGGCATGATCCGCTGCTACATGGGCGAGGACAAGGTTGTCGGTTTCGGACACCAATTCATCAAGGCACTGATTCCGCCGCCGCCCGAAGGGCCGGACTCGCCCGCGGCACAGCCCGGCCCGCGGATCATGCATCCGGCGTCGGCGCCACCGTTTCAGGCGCTCAGAAACAAGATGGAATCCGAATGGACGCCGCAGATGATGCATCGATTGGGAATCGATGTGGGCTCGTTGCCCATCATCTGGGATGCCGACTTTCTCTACGGGCCTCGCGATGCCTCCGGCCAGGACACCTACGTGCTTTGCGAGATCAACGTCAGCTCGGTGTTTGCGATTCCGGAACAGGCGCCCTCGGAGATAGCGCGCCTCGCGATGGCTCGGTTGCGAGCGAAGAACGACGTGCGACGATCGACGGTTGAGAGGCCGCGAAGATAGATGCTGGGGGAGAGTCATAGGCAAGTCGGACATCAATAACCCGTAGGCCCGAATCGAACCAACGCTCCCTGCGGAACTGGAGCATGAATCCTCTCGAGTTGGTCGAGCCTGGGACTATTCCTGATCCATCGCCCGCAAATTCCTCGGCGGACGGCAAAGCCGTGTGGTCCTGGCACCCAGACGCTGGTGTCAAGTTCGCGGGAATTTTTTCGCGGGCGACGGTGGCAAGAAAGCCCGGTTCGCCGGGGAGAGCACGGAATAAGCCGTAA
>DATNMT010000509.1:0-2814 GCA_035602495.1 Bradyrhizobium sp. | reverse complement strand
CTCGGCTATGTCGGCTTTGCCGAGGAGGTGCGGGCGCAGGAGAAGGCGCTCGGCTTTGCCTTCGACTACATCATCGTCTGCACCGTCACCGGCTCGACACATGCCGGCATGCTGGTCGGTTTTGCAGCTGACGGCCGCGCGCGAAAAGTGATCGGCATCGACGCTTCGTTCACGCCGGCGCAGACCAGGGCGCAGGTGCTTGCGATCGCGCAGAACACCGCCAAACTCGTCGAACTCGGACGCGATATCGTCGAGGACGATTTGGTCCTCGTCGAGGATTACGCCCATCCCGCCTATGGCGTTCCGTCGCCGGAAACCAAGGAGGCGATCCGCCTGTGCGCGCGCCTCGAGGGCATGATCACCGACCCCGTCTACGAGGGCAAATCCATGCAGGGCATGATCGACCTCGTCAACAAGGGCTATTTCCCGGCGGGATCGAAGATCCTCTACGCGCATCTTGGCGGCGCGCCGGCCATCAACGGCTACGCCTATGCGTTCCGCAACGGCTGAGCGGCTTTCAGCCGGCCTTCGCCAGCGGTTCGCCGAGTTGCTCGCGGACGAATTCCTCGAACGTCTTGGGTCTCGCGCCGCCGAGCTTTTCGATCGTATCGGTGACCGCGAAGCGGGCCCGCTCCGGATCGAGGCCGGCCGCGCGCAGCGCCTTCCACAGCGCGGACAGATGCGCGAGAGCGTGGGCATTGTAACCGCGGGCGATGGCGTCGTTGCGCCATTCGTCGTCGGTGGTCTCTTCGTAGCGTACGTTCTTGCCCATGACCCGCCCGAAGGTCGCGACGATGTCCTTCAGCGAGATCACGCTGCCGATCACCGGATAGGCGGCGTTGGCAGGCAACGAGGGGCTGGTCAGGAGGCCGACCGCGACGCGCGCCACATCCTCGGCGGCGACCAGCGGAAGCACGGTGGTCTCCTTGCCCCAGGGCAGCCGCACCGCGCCGTGCGCAGGCAGGCTCTGGCGCACCTGCGAGCCGAGATTCTCGTAGAACACGGTGGCCCTGACATGCACCGCGCCGATGCCGGCCCATTCGAGCACCTGCTCGGACAGATAGTTCTGCCGCATCCGCGGGGTCGGGGCGTCGACCGAGGATTGCAGCATCACCAGATTGACCAGGCGGGAGATGCCGGCTTCGCGCGCGGCAAGCGCCATCGCCGCGCTGGCGTCGAGCAGGCCGTCCTGCACCGGATAGGCGAAATAGACCGCAGAGGTGCCCTTGACCGCGCGCTGCACCGAACGGACGTCGAGGAAGTCGCCTTCGAATATTTCGGCGCCGAGCGCGCGCAGGCTTTCCGATCGTTCGTCGATCTGGTGGACGAAGGCTCGAACCGGGATGCCACGCTTGAGCAGCATTTCCGAAACGTGCCGCCCGGTCTTGCCTTGCCTGCCGCCGGCCGCGGAAGTGACGAGAACTGGTTTTGTCATGTCTAAGCCTCCTTGTGCACTCTCATCCGGATAGGTACCATATGGTACCAATTGCATCGAACATATGGTACCACTGGGTACCACGTCAAGAGGAAATGATGGCGGCGAGACCTGCGTCGAAACAACGCGCGGAAGGTTCCGACGAAACCCCGGCGCGCCAGCGCATCCTCGATGCCGCCTTTTCCGCGTTCATGGAGCGCGGCTTTGCCGCGACCTCGACGCTCGAGATCGCCACCCGCGCGCGGGTTTCCAAACGCGAGCTTTACGCGCTGGTCGGCAGCAAACAGGAAATGCTCGCGGCCTGCATCGCCGAGCGCGCCAAACGGCTGCAGCTGCCGGCCGATCTGCCCGAACCGCATGACCAGGAGACGCTTGCGCACATCCTCGAAGCCTTCGGGGCCCGGATGTTGCACGAGATCAGCGATCCCACCGTCATCGCGGTGTTTCGGTTGGCGATTGCGGAGGCGGTGCATGCGCCGGAGGTCGCGCAGGCGCTCAACGCGATCGGCGTGGACCCCAGCCGGACCGCTTTGCGAGAGATCATGAGCCGGGCCCGATCGGCCGGACTGCTCGGCGGCGAGGCGAACGAGATGGCCGAGCATTTCGTCGGTCTGCTGTGGGGCAACCTAATGTCAGGCCTTTTGCTGCAAACCGCCGAGCGGCCGTCTGCGCGCGAGATCGCGCGCCGTGCCGGCTCCGCCACTGCGGCGCTGCTACGGCTCTATGCGCGACAGGAGGAACCGTAGTTGCCTTCACTCCAGCCCGAAGGGATCGTCGACCGAATGGGCCGGCTGGGTAAACCAGCGGGCGCCGGTCTCGGTGATGACCATGTGATCTTCGAGGCGCACGCCGAATTCGCCGTAGATGCAGATGGTCGGCTCGTTCGAAAAGGTCATGCCGGGCCTGAGCACCGTCTTGTCGCCCTTCACCAGATAAGGCCATTCGTGCACGTCGAGCCCGATGCCGTGGCCGGTACGGTGCGGCAGGCCGGGCGTGGCGTAGCCGGGGCCGAAGCCGGCGCCGTTGATGACGCCGCGGGCGGCGATGTCGATGTCCTCGCAGCGGTTGCCGGGTTTGGCGGCCGCGAAGCCCGCGGCCTGGGCAGCCTTTTCCAGGTTCCAGACGTCGCGCTGGCGTTTCGTCGGTTCGCCGAACACGTAGGAGCGGGTGATGTCGGAGAGATAGCCGTCGACCGGCGCGCCGGTGTCGATCAGGATCATGTCGCCATCCTTCAGCGTCTGCGGATAGGGCACGCCGTGCGGATAGGCGGTGGCCTCGCCGAACAGCACCGCGTTGAACGGCGGATCGCCCTCGGAGCCGAGCTTGCGGTGCGCGGCGGTGAGGAAGGCCTGCACTTCGGTGGTGGTGACGCCCTCGCG
>DATNMT010000502.1:0-4085 GCA_035602495.1 Bradyrhizobium sp. | reverse complement strand
CCGAAAACGAGGGCGTAGGCTCCCAGCCACCAGGTGAGCACAATCGCGCCGATCAACGGCGTGATGATAAGGAGCACGCCATACGCAAGAGACAGCAGCCCGCCCAGAACCAGCCACCACCGGCCATGATCGATGTTCAACCGGAAACCAGCGGCCGTCATCAGTCCACCCGAGACAATCGCCCAGGCAGCAATCAGCCAGACGAACGCAACAACGGTAAGGCCCGGCCAGAGAAACGCGGCGATGCCCACGACGATATTGAGCAGCCCTTCGAATATCAGCAATCCCCAGCGGTCCTCCTTGCGGCGGATCGCCCGCACAGCGGAGATAATTGCGAACACGCCATCGACCAGCATATAGGCCGAGAAGAAGATCACCAGCGACAGTATCGTCGGGCCCGGAAAGATCAGCGCGATGCATCCGAAGATGATGCCGAGAACGCCTCGCAGCGTGAATAGCCACCAGTTTTGAACGAGCGTCTGTGCCGCCGGATTTGGTCGAACGTCAGAGGCGGGATTGAATGTGGTGCTGACCATGGCATGCTCCCAACCGCAACCTGATTGCCGGTTTGATGAAATCTCTGTTCCGCTTGTTTGCGGTGAGTTGTACTTATTGCAGCGCTACAATTGGTGCGTTGACGCCCGTCAACAACGCTCGGCTTTTCGGTCCAGGCCCCTGACGGGCCAGGCGATCAGAGGATTTCTGCCGCGTCCCGAAAGTCAAATAGCGATCTGATTGCGATTCCGTCCGAACAGAATTTGTTTGTCGGACCGGACCAGAGAGATGGCCAGCCTGATTTTTCAGCGCCACCCGGCGAAAAACATTGGAACCAATGGCATCGCCAGGATTCATACTTGGCTGGCGGCGATGTAGCGCGTAGGGATAGCCCAGATGCCCGATAGTTTGCTTGACGAATGCTATCAATCCATTCTGAAAATTGCCGGAACTCAGTCTCACGACGGGAAAAGAGCTATCTTGGCCCTCGCGGAAAGGTTCCAGGACAGTTCCGGCGGGAAATCCTACGACAGCCAGCCTTCATTATCACAAAACATTCGTGCGCCTGATCGCCAGCGGATACCTTCCGACCGGCTTCGATCGCGTTCGCCTTCTCGACAAGCGGCTTGACCCGGTCTTCCCGCCTCGGTCACTCGCGATCGGATATGCCAGTTGCGGATCACTCGCGATCAGACACTACGGTCATGCACCGCAAGGATGATTTTTCCGACCACATGACCCTCGGCGAGGCGCTCATGCGCCTTGGAGGCCCGGGGGAGGGGATAACATTCGGCGATCGGAACCTTGAGCCTGGCGGCCTGCACCGCCACGTTGAGGCGCTGGAATTCGCGAACGCCTGAGATGCCGTCATAACGGATCAGTCGCATGCCGCGCCGCTTTTTTGGCGCGGGCTCGACGCCGTTCGGGTGCGCCACCCGGCCGCCGGGCCGAAGCGCGTTCAGGCATTTCTCCAGCGCATCGCCACCGGCGAGCGCCAGCACGGCGTCGACGCCGTCCGGGGCAAAGCGCCGCGCCTGGTCGTCGATATCGACGCGTTTGCCGTCGACAACGTTGTGTGCGCCCATCTCCCGCACCAGTTCTACCCCTTCCTTGCCCGATGCGGTCGCAAACACCTTGGCGCCGCGGAGCCTTGCGAATTGCACCGCGAGCGTCCCCACGCCTCCCGAGGCGCCGTGAATGACGATGGTCTCGCCCTTTTTCAAACCCAGTGCATCGTCAATGCCCTGCAGCGCGGTCAAGCCCGTGATCGGGATCGCGCCGGCATGCCGCAGATCCAGCCGCTTGGGGATCGGCGCGACCTTGTCGGCAGGCACCGCGACATATTCGGCGTAGAAGCCGCCCTTCGGATTCTCCCAATTGTAGGAATAGACTTCGTCGCCGACCTTCAGCCGCCGCACCCGCGAGCCGACTTTTGCGATGATGCCGGCACCGTCATAGCCGAGAACCAGTGGAAAATGCGGCTTGCGGGACGCAAAAAATCCTTCCCGGACATCGGCGTCCCATCGGCCAACGCCCGTGGTATCGACCGCGATCAAGACTTCAACGGCATCCACTTCCGGAACCGGCAAAGCGTGAGCGGTGATCACCTCGGGACCGCCGAAGCGGTCGATGGCGGCAGCGAACATGGTACGGGGCACATGCATCGCGTGATGGCTGGGGTTAAGAAAATTGCGGGTGCGATCGAGCATGACAGGGATCTCACGGTGGGACGTTCAGCTTCATGGACGTGGTTGCCGGTCGCGGCGCTGACGTTGGTCAATTTCAGTGGATCAAATGCTCGACGGCGGCTTGAAGCGATGCCGGCGGCTATCGGGAACGCGCCGCTTGCCGCGGCGGCGCCTGTCGTTGACGGCGGTCAAGGATCACACCTTGATTTCCAGTTCGAAGGATTTGATCAGGGCCATCGACAGCACGACGGGATCGACCGTCACGACGCGAAACGTCTGCAGGTTGCCGTCCTGTCCGCTGATGGAAACATACTCGCCTGGAAAAAATGCATGTGCGCCGAATTTGTAGCCGGCCTCATCGTCGTCAGCTTCATCGGGATGGTAGTCGAACACCCATCGGGCGTGTTCGGCGCCACCGGGCTTGTGGACGAGACGACCGACCTCGTCCTCCTCTCCCGCCCAAAATCGCCGAACGCGGCAGTAGTTGCGATACTTCTTCCAGAGCAACGGATCGATGTGTCCCTGGGAGTCGAGCGGCGCAATAAAATCGTACCCATGGCGTGACGAGCCGCCGGGAAATTCCCTGGAGCGGGCAAGGTTCAACACGATTCGATGGAGGTCAACCAGTTCAGCCGGCATGTCCATGGTCTCCAATATCTCGTTCGAGCAATCAACCTCGGATTGGCCGGGGCGCACCATGATGATTGTCAAGACGATACGTCTTTATCGTGGGGCATGGCTTGTTGATTGCCATCAACGCGCTCCGATGTAGCGTAGCCTCTGCTGCGGATCGACGATGCGACGGAAATGAATGTGTCGGCGCGATCGGGGCCTGACTGACAATGCTGCGGCATGCAGGACTAGAGTCAAACGATGGTGGCAGGGGGCCGCGGCCCCTTGAGAAGGCAGCGTTGCCCTTCGATTCACGCGCGCGCGCCGTGGCGCGCGTCGCGATTGCAATTCTGGTCGTGCTGCTGGCGGTCTGGGTCGCACGCGATTTCTTGGTTGCACTGACCTGGGCGGCAGTGATCGCCATCGCGGTCTGGCCGATCTACATCCGGTTCGCGATTTCCGTCCTTGGCGGCCGTTCGCCGGCTTTGGCGTCGCTGTTGTTTACATTGCTGACCGGCCTGGTTCTGTTGGTGCCGATCGTCTTGGCGGTGCACCAGATCACGCAGGGCAGCGATGCTTTTGCTCGCTCGCTCAATCAACTGCATCGGAGCGGAATCCCGGTTCCGGCCTGGCTCGCACGATTGCCGATTGCCGGCGAGTATCTTGATCTGTGGTGGCGAACCAACCTCGGCAATCCGGAGGTTCTGGTCGACTGGCTTCGCGGCGTGAACACCGAAAATATCACGGCATGGACCAGCACCCTCGGGGGCGCGTTGCTGCACCGACTGGTTCTTTTCGTGTTTACGTTGGTCGCGCTATTCCTGGTGCTTCGCGATGGCGCCTGGCTGGCGGCCCGCGCACTGGCCACTGTCGGCCACCTGCTCGGGCATCCCGGCCAGCGCCTGGTCAGAAAGATCGCTGACGCCATCCGCGCCACCGTGAGCGGGACGGTGGCCGCCGCGATCGTGAAGGGCGCCGTGATAGGCGTTGCCTATGTCCTGACAGGCGTGCCACATCCGCTACTGTTCACGGTGTTGACGATGGCGCTGGCGATGGTGCCGCTCGGTGCGTGGGCGGCGCTGGCTGCGGCGGTGTTGATCCTGCTCGTTCATGGCGGCACCTGGTGGGTGGGTGCCGGTCTTGCCGGCGTCGGCGCAGCGACATTGCTGATCGGCGAAAATCTCATTCAACCGGCACTGATCGGAGGTGCCGCGCGGCTACCATTCCTGCTGGTGCTGATCGGAATTATCGGCGGGATGCAATCGTTCGGATTGCTTGGCCTGTTCCTCG
>DATNMT010000485.1:0-7512 GCA_035602495.1 Bradyrhizobium sp. | reverse complement strand
GAACGCCGATGGGCATTGGGAATACAGCGCGATCGACTGGAACGAATTCAAGCAGGTGCTGGCCGGCAACGGCCCCTGCAACCGGGATCGGCTTGCGGCGCGGCGCAAGGCCCACGACGAAGGCGCCTGGGTGCGCGAGGCCGCGCGGGCTTACGCCGAGAAGCGCAGCCAGCGCCAGGTCGCGCAGGCTGCCGAATAGTTTTGAGGAGATGATAATGGCCACGCCCAACACACCGTTATGGGAAGTCTTCATCCGCAGCCGCAACGGGCTCGCGCACAAGCATGTCGGCTCGCTGCATGCGGCGGACGCGACGCTGGCATTGCGGGCCGCGCGCGACATTTACACCAGGCGCGGCGAGGGATTGTCGATCTGGGTGGTGCCGTCGAGCGCGATCACCGCCTCCGACCCCGCCGAGAAGGGCATGATGTTCGAGCCGGCGGAATCCAAGATCTACCGGCATCCGACATTTTACGACGTCCCCGAAGAAGTCGGGCATATGTGATTTTTTCATCCTCATGGTGAGGAGGCGCTTCTTCAGCGCCGTCTCGAACCATGAGGCCCGTGGCCCATCCTTCGAGACGCGCGCAAGGGCGCGCTCCTCAGGATGAGGAGGAGCAAGTAGAGAAAATGGCTGTTGCCTCTATCCAGGTCTCCGAAACCCCGCTGGTGCTTTACGTGTTGCGCCGCGCCGATGATGCGCTGATTCTCGGGCACCGGCTGTCGGAATGGTGCGGCCACGCGCCGATGCTGGAAGAGGACATGGCGCTTGCCAATATGGGTCTCGATCTGCTCGGCCAGGCGCGCGAGCTCTACAGTTACGCCGCCAAGGTCGAGGGCAAAGGCAACGACGAGGATAAATTCGCCTATCTGCGCGACATCAGGCAGTATCGCAATCTGCTGCTGCTGGAACAGCCGAACGGCGATTTCGCGCGCACCATGGTGCGGCAATTCTTCTATGCGGCGTTCGCGGACCTCTATTGGCGCGCGATGATGCAATCGAGCGATGCGACGCTGGCGGCGATTGCGGCAAAATCCGAGAAGGAAAGCGCCTATCATCTGCGGCATTCCTCGGAATGGATCGTGCGGCTCGGCGACGGCACCGAGGAAAGCCGCGCCCGCGGGCAAACCGCGATCGACGATCTCTGGGCCTTTACCGGCGAGATGTTCGAGGTGGATGACGGCGAGCGCGCTCTGATCGATGCCGGCATCGCGGTCGATCCGGCGACGCTGCGTCCGCGCTGGCTCAAGATCGTTTCAAGCATCGTGAACGAAGCAACCGTGGCGCTGCCCAGGAGCGACTGGATGCAACAGGGCGGCCGCAGTGGCCGTCACAGCGAGCATCTCGGCCATTTGCTCAGCGAGCTGCAATCGATGCAGCGTACCTTTCCGGGTGCCACATGGTGAGCGCGGTATTCAGGGATGCTGAGTTGCGTCAACGTGCCTGGGACGTCGCGGCAACCGTGGTCGATCCGGAGATCCCGGTGTTGACCATTGCCGATCTCGGCGTGCTGCGCGACGTCGCGGTCAATGACGGTGCGGTCGAGGTGGCGATCACGCCGACTTATTCCGGCTGTCCCGCGATGAACATGATTACCCTGGAAATAGAACTCGCGCTGGAACGCGAGGGTTTTCGCAATTCAAAAGTGCGCACCGTGCTGTCGCCGGCCTGGACCACCGATTGGATGAGCGAGGACGGCCGCCGCAAGCTTCGGGAGTACGGCATCGCGCCGCCTCAAGCGGCGAGCTCCCGCCGCGCGCTGTTTGGCGTCGAGCAGGTGGCCTGCCCGCAATGCGGCTCCGGGGATACCGAGGTGCTGTCCGAATTCGGCTCGACCTCCTGCAAGGCGCTGTGGCGCTGCAAAGCCTGCCGCGAACCGTTTGATTATTTCAAATGTCACTGACCATGTCTGCCCCGCACCCCCGCTTTCACCGTCTGGCCGTGAACGACCTGCGCCGGGAATCCGCCGACGCCGTGTCGCTGACCTTTGCGATACCCAACGAGCTCGCCGACGATTACAGATTTGCCCCCGGGCAATACCTGACGCTCCGCACCACCATGGACGGCGAGGAAGTGCGCCGCTCCTATTCCATCTGCTCCGGCCCGGATGACGGCGAATTGCGCATCGCGGTGAAGAAGGTCGATGGCGGCGCGTTCTCGAGCTGGGCCGCGGATGAGCTGAAGAAGGGTGACGAGATCGAGGTGATGACGCCGACCGGCCGCTTTGGCGTGGCGCCGGCGCCGCGCGAGGCGCGGGTTTATGTCGGCTTTGCCGCCGGCTCTGGCATCACGCCGATTCTTTCGATCGTCAAGGGCGCCCTCGCGCGCGAGCCGCAGTGCCGCTTCTTCCTGTTCTACGGCAACCGCTCCACCGCCGGCATGCTGTTCCGCGAGGCGCTGGAGGAACTGAAAGACCGCTTTATTCAGCGGCTCTCGATCTTTCACGTCATCTCGGGCGAAGAGCAGGACATCCCGATCCTGCACGGCAGGCTCGACGGCGAGAAGGTGAGGGTGCTGCTGCGCTCGCTGGTCCCGGCGGAGAGCGTCGATCATGTCTTCATCTGCGGCCCCACCGGCATGAGCGAGGATATCGAGACGACCTGCCGCGACATCGGCATCGCCGCGGACCGCATTCACGTCGAACGTTTTGTCTCCGGCCTCGGCGGCAAGCCGCGCCCGAAAGCGATCGTGCCGGCGAGCGCGCCGCCGAAGGCTTTTGCCGCGCTGATCATCGACGGCAAGCGCCGCGAGGTGCCGGTCGCCGAAGGCGAGGCCATTCTCGACGCCGCGCTGCGTGCCGGCGTCGATCTGCCGTTCGCCTGCAAGGGCGGCATGTGCAGTACCTGCCGCGCCAACCTCGTCGAGGGCAAAGCCGAGATGGAAGTCAATTACTCGCTGGAGCCGTGGGAGCTCGAAAAGGGTTTTATTCTCACCTGCCAGGCACGGCCGACGACGGACCGGGTCGTGGTGGATTACGATCACGTTTGAAGCGACAGGGAGACCGCCGTGAACGTCAAGGCAGCGCTTTCGCCCGATGATCTCGCGCGTGCATGCGCGGAGGCGATGTGGAAAGACGACGACGCCAGCAGGGGCCTCGGCATGGAGATCGTTGAGGTCAGATGCGGCCAGGCGACGCTGACGATGACAGTCCAGCCACACATGGTCAACGGCCAGCGTATCGCCCATGGCGGTTTTATCTTTCTGTTGGCGGATTCGGCGTTCGCTTTTGCCTGCAACTCCCATAACGAGCGCGCCGTGGCGGCCCAGTGCAGCATTTCGTTTATCAAGCCCGGCAAGCTCGGCGATCGGCTGGTTGCGACCGCACGCGAAATCTCGCGCAGCGGGCGATCCGGCATCTATGATGTGCGCGTCACGGTGGACGACACCGTGATCGCCGAGTTTCGCGGCCATTCTCGCGCGGTCGGCGGGACATGGCTGCCGGCCGAAATGGATACAACGAAAAAATAAGACTTGAGGGAAACGCGCGATGGTTTCGACAAATCTTAAATCCAGGGCAAACGGCTACAGCGCCGAAATGGACGACGTGGAGCGGGCTTCCCGCGACGAAATCATGACACTGCAGCTGAAGCGTCTCGCCTGGTCGCTGGCGCACGCCTACGACAATGTCGCGCATTACAAAAAGGCCTTCGACAAGGCCGGCGTGCATCCCTCCGACTTCAAGCAATTCTCCGATCTCGCCAAATTTCCGTTCACGGTGAAGACCGACCTTCGCGATAATTATCCTTTCAATATGTTCGCGGTACCGCGCGAGAAACTGGTGCGCGTTCATGCTTCTTCCGGAACCACCGGCAAGCCGATCGTGGTCGGATATACCAGGGCCGACATCGAGACATGGTCGGACGTGATGGCGCGCTCGATCCGCGCTGCCGGCGGCCGCACCGGCATGATCATGCACAACGCCTATGGCTATGGCCTGTTCACCGGCGGGCTCGGAGCGCATTACGGCGCCGAGCGGCTCGGCTGCACCGTGGTTCCGGTCTCCGGCGGCATGACCGAGCGGCAGGTGCAGTTGATCAACGATTTCAAGCCCGACATCATCACGGTGACGCCGAGCTACATGCTGGCGATCCTGGACGAATTCAAGCGGCAGGGGCTCGACCCGCGCAAATCGTCGCTCAGATTCGGGATCTTCGGCGCCGAACCCTGGACCAATGCCATGCGCGGCGAGATCGAAGCGGCGTTCGACATGGATGCCACCGATATTTATGGCCTGTCCGAAGTGATCGGCCCCGGCGTCGCGCAGGAATGCGTCGAGACCAAGGACGGCCTGCATGTCTGGGAGGATCATTTCTACCCCGAAGTGATCGATCCCGAGAGCGGCGCGGTACTGCCGGACGGCGAAAAGGGCGAGCTCGTTTTCACCTCGCTGACCAAGGAAGCATTTCCGATCGTCCGCTACCGCACCCGTGACCTGACGCGGCTACTGCCGGGCACAGCGCGGCCGGGCATGCGGCGCATGGAGAAGGTCACAGGGCGTTGCGACGACATGATCATCTTGCGCGGTGTCAATGTGTTCCCGACCCAGATCGAGGAAGTGCTGCTTGCCACCGACTGGTGCGGCGGACATTTTATCATCGAACTGACGCGCGAAGGGCGGATGGACGAGATGACGGTGCTGGCGGAAGCGCGCCCCGAAAGCTGGGACGGCGGCGGGCTGGTCGAGCACGCCGAGCGGGTCACCGCCTTTATCAAGAACACCATCGGCATCACCGCGCGGGTCAAGGCCGTCGCGCCGGAAACGCTGGAACGCTCGCTCGGCAAGGCCAGGCGGGTCTTCGACAAGCGGCCGAGGGGATAGCCCAACCGACGTTATAATGCGCGCCGGCGTGAACCCCGGATGTGCTATGACACATCCTGGAGCCGTGCCGACGATACCGGGATTGCCGATTCACGAACGCGTACGAAACAGCGCGCATTTCGATTCGAAGCAAAGGCTTTATTCCCTCAGCCGCCCCCCGCGCGACGGTTTCATTCTCCATGCTTGAACGGCCATGGACGCGCCGCCACGTGAGACGTTATAGCTGCACGGAAATTGCCTTCATTTTGGCCGCAGCTGGCGTCGCAGCCCGCGGAAAGTTCGGGGAACATCAGTGCAGGACGGTGGCAACATTGTCGTCATCAGCGGGCTCCTGATCGGCCTTGCCTACGGCGCGGTCGCTTTGCTGAGCGGCTTCTGCCTGCTCTCCGGTTTGCGCGGCTGGTGGGCCGATGGCGACAGCCGCCTGATCCGCAGCTACGCGCTGGCGCTCGGGATCGCGATCGCGGCGACGCAACTGCTGGCCGCGGGCAACGTGGTCGATCTCGGCAAGTCGATCTATCTGCAGCCATCGTTCTCGGCGCCCTTGATGTTCGCGGGCGGCCTCTTGTTCGGCTATGGCATGGTGCTGGCGAATGGCTGCGGCTCGCGCGCGCTGGTGCTGCTCGGCCGCGGCAATCTGCGCTCGTTCGTGGTGGTGATCGTGCTCGGCATCGCCGCAGAAATGACCCTGAAGGGTCTGATCGCGCCGGCTCGGATCGCGGTGCTGCAGGCGACGCAGGCCGCGCCGAAGGTCGTTTCCTTGCCCGCGCTGTTGTCGATCCTGGGTGTCGGCGAGACCTTCGCGCGCACGCTGGCGGCCTCGGTGATCGCCGGCGCGCTGATCATCTTCGCGTTCGCGCATGCGCCGTTCCAGCGCGCCTGGGGCCAGATCGCCGCGGGCGTCACGGTTGGCCTCCTGGTGGCCGCGGGATGGTTTGCCACCGGCTACCTCGGCGCCGACGATTTCAATCCGGCCGCGGTCACCTCGCTGACCTTCATCGCGCCGATTGCCGACACCGTGCAGTACGCCATGCTGTCGACCGGGCTCAGCCTGAATTTCGGCATCACGATGGTGGCCGGTGTGTTCGCCGGAAGCCTGGTGACGGCGTTCGCGACGCGCCGCTTCCACCTCGAAGGTTTCAATTCGCCGCGCCATATGCTGCGTTCGATCGGCGGCGCGGCGCTGATGGGCGCGGGCGGCGCGATGGCCTATGGCTGCTCGATCGGGCAGGGCCTGACGGGACTATCGACGCTGGCGCTGGCGTCGTTTGTCGCGGTCGGCGGAATTTTGCTGGGCACCGCCGCGGGCCTGCGCGGCGTGCTGCGCGTGCAGCCGCTGGTGCCGGCGCAGGATGCGCGGGTTCCCGCGCAGGATTCTCAGAGCCGCTGACGCGAGGCTTGACCAGCCTCGCGCTCATTTTTTAGGGTATGATCTAATCCGAAAACCGGTTGCCACTTTTCGGGATCATGCCCGCGAGGTCGCCAGCCGCATCACATCGACATACCCCGGCCGGACTTCCATGTGTTTGATCAGGCCCTTTTCCATCAGCAGCCGATGTGCTTCAGGCAGCCGGTAGCATGGCAAATACATGAACAGATGATGTTCGGCGTGATAGTTTACCCAATAGGGCGCGATCAATAGCCGTTCGATCGGGTTGGCGAGCGTGGTTCGCGCGTGGCTGAAGGGATCTTCGCCGGTAGAAGTGCAGGCGTGCTCGGCGATGTTGCGGATGCGCGTCACCAGCGGCAGCCAGGTCGCCATCGCGAATACCCAGACGCCAAAATACCAGACGCCGGCGCCGGCCAGCCAGAACAGCACGAACATCAGCGCGTTCACAACGAGGAACCGCGCCATCTTGTCGGCGCCGCTGGAGACGAAGCTGTCATGTGTCAGCCTGTCGTCGGCGGCTCCGCGCTTGAACAGCGACAGGAACAGCGGCAGCCGTTGTTTGACGAATGTCTGTCCGGTGAGATCGCGGATTGCCTTGCGGGTGTAGCTTTCCTTGGTGATCGGAAACGGCGCCGAGAGCGAGAGGTCGGGATCCTCGGGCTGTTGCGTAAACTTGTGATGCTGCAGATGATAGGAGCGGTAGCTGGCCAAATCCGCTCCGACCGGCACCGCGCACAGCCATTGCCCGACCCATTCGTTGATTGCCTTGTTGGCGTGAATGCCGCCATGGGCGGCCTCATGCATCAGGATGGCAAGTCCGAGCTGGCGCGCGCCGACCACCATCACCGCGATCAGCCAGGTCAGCGGGTTCGGCCACAAGGCGACCAGCGCGATCGCGGCAGCGATGGTGCCCCAGGCGTGAACCACCAGCCACATGCCGCGCCACGAACTGCGCGACGTCAGGAGGCTCCATTCGTCCGGCGTGAAGACGGTTTTGGGGTCGACGCGGGCCACGATCGGCATGGGCATTTCCTCTTGAGCGGATGATACGCCCGCTCGGTTGTTCGTCAATCCGCAGGTCGCGTCACGATGTGAATCTCCGAGGTGAGGGTGCGGTGCACCGGACACTTGTCGGCGATCTCCATCAGCCTCTTGCGCTGGTGGGCGTCGAGATTGCCCTCCATGCCGATCACGCGGTCGATCTGGTCGAGCATCCCGGCCTTGGTTTCACATTCGGCGCAGTCCTGCGCGTGGATCTTGCTGTGCTTGAGCGTGACTGTCGTCCGCTCCAGCGGCAAACCCTT
>DATNMT010000484.1:0-2088 GCA_035602495.1 Bradyrhizobium sp. | reverse complement strand
GCAGGATCAACCGCCGCTCGGCGTCGGCGAGTCCGCCTCCGTCCCGAGCGCGGCCGCCATTGCCAATGCGATCTTCGATGCGACCGGCGTGCGCTTTCGCGAGCCGCCGTTCACGCCGGAGCGAATTTTGAGGGGATTGCGCGGCGAAGGGGATGCAGCGGCACGCCCGTTGCCGATCGCGCCCCCCAAACCGGCGGCTTCGACCGATCGATGGCAAAATCCGTTCGTCAAGCGGCGCGGCGCGCTCGCGACCATCGCGGCATTATGCGCGGCAACGATCGGCATCGCCGCGGCCGTGCTGCCGTGGCGCTCGATCGCACCGATCGCGCGGCCGGATCCGTCGACCTGGTCGGCGGCAACCGTCGCGCGCGGCCGGCAGCTTGCGGCGCTCGGCGACTGCGCGGTCTGTCACACGATGCCGAACGGCGCGGTCAATGCCGGCGGCCGGGCGATCGAGACGCCGTTCGGCACGATCTACGCCACCAACATCACGCCCGATCCCGAGACCGGGATCGGCGCCTGGTCCTATCCCGCCTTCGAGCGCGCCATGCGCGAGGGCATCCATCGCGACGGGCGGCGGCTCTATCCAGCGTTTCCCTACACGCATTTTGCCAGGGCAACCGATGCCGACCTGCAGGCGCTCTATGCCTATCTGATGGCGCAGGCGCCGGTGCGCGCCGACAACCGAAAGCCCGAACTCTCGTTTCCCTTCAAACTGCGTCCGCTGATGGCAGGATGGAACGCGCTGTTTCATCAGCCGGGCGCGTTCGAAGCCAACGCCACCAAATCGGCGACATGGAATCGCGGCGCCTATCTGGTCGAAGGTCTTGGCCATTGCGGCGCCTGTCACTCGCCGCGCAACGCGCTCGGTGCGGAAAAGGCAAGCGCTTATCTCGCCGGCGGCTTCGCCGAGGGCTGGGAAGCCCCGCCCTTGACCTCGCTCTCGCAAGCGCCGATCCCCTGGAGCGAGGGTGAACTGTTCGCCTATTTGCGAAGAGGTGAATCCCTCCTTCACGGCGTCGCCGCTGGCCCGATGGCGCCGGTGGTGAGGGAACTCACCGCGCTGCCGGACGCGGACATTCGCGCCATGGCGGTCTATCTCGCCTCGTTCAACGCCAACGCGGTCGACAGGGCGGCAGAGGCGGCGCTCGCCACCAATCTCGAAACCATGACGCGCGGCAGGGCCGTTGCAGCCTCCGCCATCGGCGCGCGCCTCTATGAAGGCGCCTGCGCGGTGTGCCATGCGGTCGGCGGTCCACCCCTGTTCGGCAGCCGGCCATCGCTGGCGCTGAACAGCAATCTGCACAGCGCGGTGCCGGACAACCTGATCCAGGTGATCCTGCACGGCATCGCCTCGCCGGCCTCCAGCGATCTGGGCTACATGCCCGGCTTCAAAGACAGCCTGACCCCCGATCAGGTTACCGAGCTGGTGTCTTACCTGCGGCAGCAATTCGCCCCCGAAAAGCCGCCTTGGCCCGGGGTCCGGGAGGCGGTCCGCCGGGCCGGCCAATGACGCGCTGACCTGCCATGCCCGGCCGATAAGCCACTGGTTGCAGGGCCTCTGGCGCGATAGAGTTCCCCCATGGCAGTCACAGACATTGCGTCCCGGACCTACAATCACGGCTGGCGGCTCGACCCGATCGTGCGCAGCCTGCTTGATACCGATTTCTACAAGCTCTTGATGCAGCAAATGATCCGGGAATTTTACCCGGACCAGCGCGTCACCTTTTCGGTCATCAATCGCTCGCGTCATGTGCGTCTGGCCGAGGTGATCGACGAGGGCGACCTGCGCGCCCAGCTCGATCACGCCCGCACCATCCGTTTCAGCAAGAAGGAATTGATCTGGCTCGCCGGCAATACCTTCTACGGCAAGACCCAGATGTTCTCGCCGGATTTCATCAACTGGCTGGCCAAGTTCCGTCTCCCCGAATACGAGCTTCGCAAGGTGGACGGCCAATACGAGCTGCATTTCCACGGGCCGTGGACCCACACCACGATGTGGGAAATTCCGGCGCTGGCCATTCTCAACGAGCTGCGCTCGCGCCAGGTGATGAAAGGACAGGGGCGGTTTGTGCTCGATGTGCTCTA
>DATNMT010000476.1:0-3196 GCA_035602495.1 Bradyrhizobium sp. | reverse complement strand
GAACGCCGGAACCCATCATCACTGGTGTTTTTGATTAGACGATCGGTTGCTCCAGCCCTCGCATGAATCGAGTCGCGTGTGGCTATGGGTCCCTGCTTGGCGCCTTCGCCAAAGCTTCGGCGGCCCACCGTCATGACCCCGGCGAAGCCTCTTGACCGCCGAAGTCCGCCTTCGGACGAAGGCGGTTGGCGTAGACCGGTCGCAGGGACGACATGGTTTCGGTTCTCACTGACAAATCACTTCCCGTAATAATCCTGCACCGTCTCCCACGCCACCGTCTGCAGCAACCGTGCCGTCGGCTCGTCGATGCCGGCGAGATAGCTGTTGCCGACCGGCGAGCGGCCGGTCAGCGCGGCAAAGGTGGTGCAGGCGGCGAGATAGGTTCCAGCCAGCGACGGATGGCGCTTGTCGGGGGCGTAGAGATTGAGCTCCGGCTGCTTGGCGAGCGCGCGCGCGAAGGCGAGCCCGGCCGGAATCACGAGCACGTTGTTCTCATTGCCCGCGACCGTATAGGCCTCGGCCAGTTGCGCGGTCATCTCGGGCTTGTCGGCATAAGCCCAGGACATGAAGAACACCGGCCTTGCGCCATGCGCGCGCACGATATCGCTGTCCTTCCTGGCATATTCGGTGAACACCGGCTTCAGCCGGGGGTGGATCGGGCACTGGCTGCAATCCATCATGACCGCGACGTCGAATAATTTGTCGCGCTTGTCGAACACGACGTTGTTGTGCTCGTCGAAGGAGTAGTTGCCGATGGCGTTGGGCCGAAAATAGCTCTCGACATCGTGCCAGTCGAAGCCGGAGCCGCCGATCGTCACCATGGTGGCGCGATAGACCTGCTTGTGGTCGGGGTCGGCGGCCCTTTCCAGCAGCGAGACGTGGCCGGGCAGGCCGTTGTTGTAATAGAAGAAGCTGTTGCCGATGAATATCTCGGTTTTGGGGAAGTCGGGACCGAGACTGGTGACGACGGGTTTGGTTTGCGCCAGCGCCGCCGGCGGCCCCGCCGCGATCCAGCCGGCCGCCGCCAGCGCGACAAAAAGTCCTCGACGAATTCCCGGCATGTTAACGCTCCCTGATCGATCTTGTTTTGCGGCAACCTAGCACGGCTGGCGGCTTTGTCGCCCCCGGCAAAACCGCATAATTCGCCCGACGGAATCGACAGGCTTTGCAGCGATGCGACAACGAGCTATTTTAGCGGCTTGAGGGCGACCAACCGGAGCAACCGCCATGTCGATGCAAAATGTGGCCACTCCCGCGATCAGCTTCACCCCGCCCAGGCGCAATTCGCTGACGCACATTCCCGGCGACGAGGGCTGGCCGATCATCGGCAAGACCCTCGAAGTGCTCGCCGATCCCAAGGGGCATGTCGAGAAACATTCCGCCAAATACGGGCTGGTCTATCGCAGCCATTTGTTCGGCGAAACCAGCCTGGTGCTGCTCGGTCCCGAGGCCAACGAGCTGGTGCTGTTCGACCAGTCGAAACTGTTCTCCTCGACGCTCGGCTGGGGCCGGATTCTCGGCCTGCTGTTTCCGCGCGGGTTGATGCTGCTCGATTTCGACGAGCATCGCCTGCACCGGCGCGCGTTGTCGGTCGCCTTCAAATCCGGGCCGATGAAATCCTATCTCGCCGAGCTCGATACCGGCATCGCGGCGCGGGTGGCGCAGTGGAAGGCGAAACCCGGGCCAATGCTGTTCTATCCGGCGATGAAGCAGCTCACCCTCGACCTCGCCGCCACCTCGTTCCTCGGCGCCGGCATTGGCCCGGAGGTCGACCAGATCACACGCGCCTTCGTCGACATGGTGGCGGCTTCGGTCGCCGTAATCCGCAAACCGCTGCCGGGCACGCAGATGGCGCGCGGCGTCAAGGGCCGCAAGCGTATCGTCGCCTATTTCTCCGAGCAGATCCCGATCCGCCGCGCCAAGGGCGGCGGTGATGACCTGTTCTCGCAGCTCTGCCAGGCCACCCATGAAGACGGCGCCCTGCTGTCGACCCAGGACATCATCGATCACATGAGTTTTCTGATGATGGCCGCGCACGACACGCTGACGTCGTCACTGACGTCGTTTGTCGGCGCGCTCGCCGCCAATCCGGAGTGGCAGGGCAGGCTGCGCGACGAAGTTTCGGCGCTCGGCATCGCGGCGGACGCGCCGACGACATTCGACAATCTGGAGGCCATGCCGCTCACGGAGATGGCGTTCAAGGAAGCGCTGCGGCTGAAACCGCCGGTGCCCTCGATGCCCCGCCGCGCGATCAGGGATTTCAATTTCAAGGGTTACGCGATTCCGGCCGGCACCATGATCGGCGTCAATCCGCTGTTTACCCACCACATGCCGGAGTTCTGGCCCGATCCGGAAAAATTCGATCCGCTCCGCTTCACCGAAGAGGCGCAGCGCAACCGTCACCGCTTCGCCTGGGTGCCGTTCGGCGGCGGCGCGCATATGTGCCTCGGGCTGCATTTTGCCTACATGCAGGCAAAATGCTTCGCGCGGCATTTCCTGCAGAACCTATCGGTCTCGCTGGAGCCGGGCTATGCGCCGGCCTGGCAAATGTGGCCGATCCCAAAACCGCGCGACGGATTGAAGGTGACGCTGAAGCCGGTGGCGTAAGCGGATCAGGCCAACGCGCCCGCACCGATGCCGACCACGTCGATGCCGTCGGCGCGGCCGCGTATGGGCAAACGCCCGAGATCGCGGACCGCAAACGGCGGCAATGATGCGAACCGCTCCATCGCCGCGTGGGATGCAAGAAAACCGCCCTCCACTGTCCGGCTCAACTCCTCCAGCCTTGCCGCGGTATTCATGACGTCGCCGTTAAAGACGATGGCGCGCTTGAGATCGCCGATCTCGCCGACGATCACCGGACCGAAATGCAGGCTGCCGCGAATCCGCGGCACCACGCCGAACTCGCGTTCCAGCTGGCTCGACGCGCGGGCCAGCTCGTCGCGCATCGCCATGAAACATTGCAGCGGGCGGCAATCGACCGCGCCGCTCTTTTCCGGCCAGGTCACGATCACCTCGTCGCCGACATAGTTGAGCACTTCGCCGCGATAATCGATGACCGAAAGCGTGAGCAGGCGAAAGGTGCGGTCGAGCAGGCGGTGAATCGCGATGCCGCCGAGCCGCTCGGCCAGCCCCGTCGAACCCGCAATGTCGACGAACAGCACGAAGCGGTTCTCCTCGAGCGGGGTGTGATACC